>JANWXX010000338.1:2705-5683 GCA_025057345.1 Polyangiaceae bacterium
ATCTTGCAGGACTCCGCCTGGAGGCACCACCCTTCGCCATCCTGGGAGACGTCCAGCGCCAGTTGGACAAGGCCATCAGCCGCAAGGTTCGCAAGATGCTCCCCGAGCTCTGCCAGCCAGTCGTCGCCTCGAATCTCGACGTCCGCGCATGGGCCAAAGCCTCCCAGCGAAGCCTCGATCGCATGGCCGCCATTGCCAGCGGTGATGTATCTCTCGTCCTCGCAGACGTGCTCAACACACCCCGCCAGGATCTCTCTCGTGCTCTCTCCAACAACGACCGAGCCGAACGCCTACTTCGCTTCGTTCTCTCTCCACAGTTCCTCGAACTTCGCAACCGCCTCGGGATGGGGGTGCACTGACTATGCCTGATCCTCGTGGAAAATTCCCCGGTGCCGACTTCGGCTCCATTGATGTGGACTCCCTGCTCTCCGACCTAGAGCGCAAGGAGAACCCGCCTGCCGAGAAAAGCCCTCTGCCTGCAAGTCCCAGGGCCTCAGGCAAGGAGTCCGGAAAGGCTGGTCCCCCTCCCCTCTACAAACCTCCCGCTCAGACGCCTACACCTCCTCCTGGCGACTACGATGACGCGGAGGAAGAACGCACCGTCGTTGGTGTCATCAGCCGCGATCTGATTGAGGAGGCCGCCCGCGGTGCTGGGGGGCTGGGGCAACTCTTCGGCAAGCCTGAAAGCTCGCGCAGACCCGTTGAGCCGGAGGGGATCGATATCGTCTTCGACGAATCCGGGAAGCATCGAGTCGCCGAGCCCGTCGACGACGATGTCGTCATGACCTCCGCCCCCGCCCTGGAGGTCACCGACCTTAGTTTCCATGACCGGATCACTCCGGTCCCCGTTTCCCCTGCTACCCCCTCTGCCCACGATAACCCCCTCGACCTCGGGGTTCTCACCGACTTCCCTGATCCCTTCGCTCCCACGGCTAAGGCAGACCCACCCAAACCCTCACCCAAGGTGGTGCCCCCCAAGCCTGCCTCCAAGGCGGTGCCCCCTCCACTGTCTCCTCTGTCTCCTCCCCGCCAGGAGCAACCCACCCTCCCAGTCGCTAACCTCGAACAGGACGAACCAACCCGGATAGGTCAAGTTCTCTCTGGAGATCTAGACTTCGCTGCGCTCCGCACTCAGTTTGCTGGAACATCAGTAGAACTTCCCCCCCCGCCGGGCAGTTCTTCAGCGGAAACCACCCCTATTCCCGCAAGTAGTCCTCCCGGGGAGATCGCTCCAGTCCCTACCCCCCCACCGACTTCCGCCTCCCCCAAGCCTGCTGCACACCTTGCTGCCCCCCCCCACCCCCCCCCCTGCGGCAAGGCCCTCAGCAGCGCGTCCTCCCGCCGCTAAACCTTCCACCAAGATCGACCCTCCGCCCATGGCTGAGGCTCGGATCGAAGTGGCAGCCGAGGAGGCGGGTTCCCCCAGCGTCGACGTGGGCCCCCTCTCCACCGGTGCTCGTGCAATCCCTGCGGTTGTCCCCCAGGTCTCTATCCCGGATGAACGGGATGCGGTGGCATTTATCGCGGAGGTCGACGGAGTCCAGGAATGGGCTGATCGTGCCGCCTGGATGGAGGTGGAGGCCCGTGCCCTTCAGGACAAGACCAAACGAGCCCGAGCACTGTTGGTGGTGAGCGAGCTGCTCGCGATGATCGGGGACGAGGAGCGTGCTCAGACCCTCGCGGAGGAGGCCCGGGATTTGGCCCCTTCCTTGGCAATGCCCCATCGACAGGCCCGTGCAAGGCTGGTTCGAGAGCGAAGCTTCGAGAGGCTTCTTGCTCCCCTGGAGGTCGAGAGCAAGACCTCGGGCACCGCCGCCGGACGTGCCCATGCCTTGATCCTGTCGGCAGAGATTTTGCGACACATCTCGAAGGATAGGGAGGCAGCCACAAAGAAGCTGGATCAAGCAGCCCGTGTGCTCCCCTCAGACCCTAGACCTCACCTCCTGCGGGTGGCCTTCGAGCTGGGTCAGGGGGCCCAATCCTCTCGCTATCGCTGGCCTGAGGATCCAGCTCTGGCTTCCCTTGCGGCGGCCACTCACCTCCTGAGTGCGCTCCGGGGGGCCTTTGACAAAGAAACGCCACCCTCCTCAGTCGCTGAGGCAATGCCCCGCATTCGCGCTGCTTTCGCGGCCGGTGACATCCCTGGTGCTGCGGAAGCTCTCGCCCGCCTCCCCAGCAAAGAAGGGGTGGGGCAGGCTGCTCTGTGGCTGGCGTCCATCCTAGCCGCCCCTCGCCCGGCAACCCGTAGCCAGGCCCTCCGATGGGCAACCCCCATCGCTTCCCAGGATGAGGCTATCCGCCGTCGGCTAGCTTTCTGGTCCTTTGAGGCAGGGAATGCCGAAAAAGCAGCCGAGGCCCTCGAAGATCAAGAGGCCTTCTCGTTGGCCGAGCGCACCGTAGCTCAAGCGTTGCTCGGAGCCGAGCCTTCTTCCTTGGAGGCTAGCCTCCAGAAACTGGCCTCTGAGGAGGCTACCTTGCCCTTGGCCTCGGCGCTCGCCTCTAGTTTCCACCTAACCTCCCCTCCCGAAGTCGGATCCCCCTCGATCCGTGCGGCATCAGCCTTGGGACGGGGGCTTGCCCTCGGCGGTGAGGCTGCCCAGTCCGCCATCCTGGCTGCCGCAGAACAAGGGCCTGAAGATCCGGTCGCCCAGACCTTGCTCCTTGACGCCCAGGTGGCTGCAAAGAACGGCGCTGGGGTTGCCACATCGCTGGCAGCCTGGCCACGGAACGAGGATGCCTCCGCTGATTTCGACCGAGATCGAGCCTTGGCGGCTGCGGTCGTCTTCGCTCTCTCCAACGCCAACGAGCAGGCCCTTCAGGAGCTGGAAAACGCCAAACAAACCGACCCTCTTCACGAAGCTACGCTTCGTCTCGCCGGCACCCTTGCTCCCAAGACCATCGCCGCTGGCCTTGATGCACTTGCCGCCGAGATTGAGGACCCTCACCGCCGATCCTTGCTGCTACTTGAAGCTGCCGTG
>JANWXX010000339.1 GCA_025057345.1 Polyangiaceae bacterium
CAGGATCGACCTCCTACCCTGGAGGAAGCGCAGCGCGTAGCTCGGATCTTCCTCGGGGAAAATGGCTATCGCCTGGTACAACCGGAGGAAAACGCAGGAGCTCGCAAGGTACTCGTTCTAGAGTGCTACTTGAGGGGGTGACACCGAACTGGGTGGGCAAGAGCGTGGCCTTGGGTGTACGCTCCTTCCGTGGACTGTTCGGGAACTGTACTCTCACTCCACTCGCTGGAACTCCCAAGACTAGAGGCCCTGCTTGAGCTGATGTACCTTGCGGCCTATGCTGACGGTCACATTCAGGAGACGGAACGCTTGGTGCTCCAACAACGGGTGGTTGAGGGGAGCAACGGGCGGTTGGGAGAGGAGGTGATCCGCGCCATGCTCGACAGCATGGAGAAAACGCTTGCGCAGGAAGGGCGAGAGGCCCGCTTCGAGAGCATCCGGCGGAGGCTGGGGGCACCAAGGATGCGGGCAGAAGCTCTGGCTATGGCAGCCCAGATCCTCCATGCGGACCAACGCATCGACCCACAGGAGGCCGCTTGGATGGTTCGGGCTGCCCATGCTCTGGAGATCCCCCTAGAGGATGCCATGAGATTGCTATCGACGCGGTGATTTCCTCTCCCACCCCAAGATTTTTCCCCTAGGTTTTTTCCATGGCGGATGTCGACTCGCGCACGGGCACCTCGTACCTCACGAGGCCGATCCTTGATTACCTGGCGGCGACCCATGTACCCCACGATGAAGGGCTAGCGAGAGCTTTTACCGCACCGTGCCGAGAGGGCCTACCGGCCATCCAGGTAGGGCCTTTGGAGGGGAAGCTGCTGGCGCTGCTGCTGCGGCTTGCAGGAGCAAAAAAAGTGGTGGAAGTAGGGACGTTGGCAGGCTACTCGGCACTCCACCTAGCCCGGGCCCTTCCTCCCGACGGCCACCTGTGGACCATCGAGGTAGATGAAAACCATGCGAGAGTGGCTCGGGAAAACCTCGCAGCGGCAGGGATGAGTCACCGGGTGACGGTGGTACAGGGAGTAGGGCTTGAGGTTCTCCCAACCCTAGAGCCGCATGGTCCCTTTGATGCCGTATTCATCGATGCAGACAAGGTGAACTACGACAGATACGGACGCTGGGCGGCCTGCAACTTGCGCCCTGGCGGATTGCTGCTGGGGGATAACGCCGTCTACTTTGGGCGGCTTCTTGCCGAGGAGGAGGCAGCCCCTGCGATGCGCCGCTTCCACGAGGAGGCCGCAGTGCAGTTCGACACCGTGTGCATTCCCACACCGGACGGCCTCTTGCTCGGGATCAAGCGTTGAGATCCCCTTCGTCGCTAACCGGCGGCACCAAGGTTTCGGGACCGAAGAGGGAGAGCTGGAGCCAGTGGGCCATCGGTAGCCCCGAAAGCCGAGCGAGGAGCTGGTTGGCCATGCGGTTGAGACGGACCAGCTCCCGAAGGCGGGCGGGGGCGTCCACCGGCAAAGCATCGAGGAAGCGCCAAGCGAGGCGGCCGTCAGGAGATTGAACTGGATAGATCCGGGTACGCCACTCGTGGGCTGCCGCCTCGGACATCACTCGGCGCACCAGGTCAACCAGGGGCTCGGAGGGCCTCTCCCCTAGGGCCCCTTCCGCCAACCCGGCAGCGGTCACCACGAGCTGCCCCTGAACTACCTGCCCAATCGCCTCCGGCAACACGGCGCGAGCAACATCGTGGAGAGAAGAGCGCTCGGAGAAGGGTGCCGTGGCCTCCTCGTTAGGTAGCGTGAGTTGCAAGAGAGGCTCAAGGAGGAGCGCATCCGCGTCCAGGTCTGCATTGACGTGATACTGGAGGTTGGAGAGAAAGCGCACCAGGACGCTCCCTGGCGTTCGGGGACCCAACTCCACGCGGACCCCCTTCTGGTTCAGGGTGAAGGTGGCGGAGCGCCCCACGTCTAGATCGACGGCGCGGACCCGGAAAGCATCGGGAGCGAGGAGTTCTGGAAGACCCCAGAGACGGAAAGGTTCGGCACCACCGAACATCTTGACCACTGCGTAGCCTAGGTCGTCGATTGTCCAGGGGACGGGGAGAAACAAGCAACGCGACGAGGTGCCCTGCTCCAACCGCTCGGAGCTCTCACCATGGCTGTCGAGGATGGCACGAACCATCCGCTCATGCTCCTGGAAGCTGTTGCCGATGGCGGTGATTTTTCCGTTATGGAAAACCTCTGCCAGACAATAGCACTGGTCGTCGCCGCCACGAAGCCGCACGCTAAACACGCTGGTCGCCGCTGGAAGCACCTCACTTCGACGGAGCTTGTCGAGGGTGTCGCGGGCTCGGGGGCCCCAGAAGCGCAAGGTCACCGAGTCGATCCCGTCCCGATCGGGAGTACGGCGCAAGGGCCTGCGGTCGTGGCGCAGAGAGAAAAGGACCATGTCCGTGCCGGTGGTGCGAGGCAATGACTCAAGCATACGGGGAGGCAGCCAGATGGGCTCCACCAAGCCCGTCGCTGCCACAAGCGCCGCAGCTACCCGATCGGACTCCTTAGCAGGGCTCACCGAGTAAAGTCGTGGGAAGCGCGCTGTGGTGGAGTCAAGCCAGAGCACTGTCTCTCCCAGGGTCAGCTCCACGAGCTCCCGTTCACCGGAAGCACGCACCTGGAACCCCAATGCACCTGCCACCTCCCCCAGCACCGCCTTTGGGTCCGAGCGCATACGCCCATGGGCGGAGAGCAGGTAGGTCTTGAGGGCCGTACGCCCTTCGATCTCCTCGTCCTGGGGGGTCTGGCCGCTCCGCGCGCTGCTCTGGGCCATGTGGCGCTCCAACAGCAGTGCGAGGTCAGCGCGGGTCCGGATGAGTTGCATGGTTCCGGAGGATGGCACAGACCGCGGGTATTGTTGTTACTTCTTCTTCGAGGGAGGAGGGGGGGAAGGAGCATCCGAACCAGAACCGCTTCCAGCAGGGAATTCGACCTCCAAACGGTAGGTACCCTTGCGGCCTTCGACCAGCCGATGCATCGGCTTCACCTCGGCCTTCATCTCCAACAGCAGTTCCACGTCACGGCCCCCCTTCCTTGCCTTCTTGTCTTGCTTGTCCAGCCTGGCACGGCGGAGCTTGGCCCGAAGCACTGGTGTATTGTGGTAGGACAGCTCTAGTGCATTCTCCGTGTTGCTAGTCTGGATCTGGGCGTTCTCCAGCACGAACACGATCTGTCCCTGAGCTTCATGCTGCGTGACCGTAACGCTCTCACTCAGCTCGACGTAGATACGCGAGCTTCCCCCAGGGAGGGCCTCGAAGCCCAGCAAGGTCGCCACGGGGCCTTCAGGTTGGTCCTCCTTCTTTTTCTTTGCCTGCTGAACCTTGGCTGGCGGCGGAGCCAGCGACTTCCCCTGAGCGAGAGCCACGGAGGTGATCAGGAGCAAGGCAACAGTGGCAACCAAGGGGGACGCAATGCGCATGGAGGAATTAGAGCATACCCCCGCATTATCGCGCATCTTACTGGCTCGATATGGTCCTCGGCTAAGGCGGCACAGGAGCATCCACCGAACTCTTGACCACAAGCTCCAATGATGGGTCGCCCTCAAGGTGTCAGCTGGGGACAGGATATTCCAGGGCTTGACATGGAAGGCGGGCTGGCCGAATGTTTCGCACAGCAAATTTCAGCCCGCTGAAGAATAGCCTGTGAAGACGCCGCTACCGACCGATTTGAAGGGGGATCTGGACGCGATCGTGGAGGCGTTTCTCTACCTGTACACGGAGAGCCGGCGGCTAACGAAGGAGATTGCGGCGAGGCACGGGCTGACGGGGCCGCAGTTGACGGTGGTGAAGATGCTGGAGGCACTAGGGGAGCTGCCGCTGTCGCGACTGTCGGAGAAGATCCGGGCGCAGAACAGCACGGTGACCGGGATCGTGGACCGGATGGAGCGGGAGGGGCTGGTGACGCGGGCGAGGAGCGCTGCGGATCGGCGCGTGGTGCATATCCGGTTGACAGAGAAGGGGGCTGCGCTGGCGAGGGAGGTTCAGGTGGAACCGATGGATATCTTCCGGGAGGCGTTGGAAGCACTGACCGCGGAGGAGGCCCGGACGCTGCTGCGTACGCTGCGGAAGGTAGCAAGGCGAGTGGAGATGCTGGTAGAAGCGGCCACGGAGGCCGAGGCAAAGTGAGAGACGGAGTGATGAGTGAGACGAAGCGGGATCCGGATATTTGTGTAGTAACGTGCGCGCTGACGGGGGTTCTGGCGAACCGGAAGCAGTGTCCTGCGATTCCATATACGCCGGTGGAGATTGCCGAGGAGGCGAGGCGAGCCTACGAGGCCGGGGCGTCGGTGGTGCATATTCATGCCCGCAACGACGATGGTTCTCCGACGTTCTCTCCAGAGGTCTTCCGCAGGATCAAGGAGGAGACCCGGAAGCGTTGTCCGATTCTTCTGAACTTCTCGTCGGGGGTGCTAGGGGATGACGTGAGCGAGCCGGAGGCGGTGATGCGGGAGGTGAGGCCCGAGATCGGCGCACTCAACATGGGGACAATGAACTATGCCAAGTACTCGGAGAGGCGGAAGGAATTCGTCTTCGATATGGTGTTCCCCAACACGTACACGAAGATCATAAAGCTGCTCCGGGCGATGAACGAGTCTGGAGTGAAGCCGGAGCTAGAGTGCTTCGATGCGGGGCATACGGCGGGGGTGGCTCCGCTGCTGGACATGGGCATTTTGAGGCCGCCGCTTCAGTTTAGCTTCATCGTGAACGTGCTAGGAGGCATCCCTGCGACGGTGGAATCTCTCCAGCTCCAGACCAAGATCATGCCGGCTGGTAGCGAGTGGGAGGTCATCGGCATCTCCCACTGCCAGTGGCGTATGCTGGCTACGGCCCTGGTACTTGGTGGCAACATCCGCTGTGGTCTGGAGGATCACCTCTACCTGCCGAACGGGGAGATGGCGAAGTCCAATGGGGAGCTGGTGGAAGTAGCGGTGCGTCTCTGCCGCGACGTGGGGCGGCGCCCGGCAACAGTGGAGGAAGCGCGGAAGATCCTGAGTCTAAGGGAGGCGACATGATCCCCGGGCGAAATTACCAAACGCTGCTAGTTACGCAGGAGGGCGGCGTAGTGAGGGTGACCCTCAACCGGCCGGAGCGCCGCAACGCCATCGGTCCAACCATGGTGAACGAGCTTCTGTATGTGCTTTCCGATGTCCATACGGACAGTGAGGCCCGGGTGCTGGTGCTGACCGGTGCGGGCAAGGCATTCTGTGCTGGAGGGGACTTTGCTCAGATGACCTCCGGGGCCGACAGGGATGCGTTGCCGGTTAAGGGAGACTATGCAGACCTACTGCTCGCTCTGTGCCGGGCAACGAAGCCCGTGGTGGCCCGGGTCAACGGTCATGCGATGGGCGGTGGGCTGGGGCTGGTGGCAGCGTCTACCTTTGCGGTGGCTACCACGGAGGTGGAGCTGGGCACGCCAGAGATCAACGTGGGGTTGTTTCCCATGATGATCATGGCAGTGCTGGCCCGGTTGGTTCCACGGCGGCGCCTGGTGGAGATGATGATCTCCGGTGAGAGGCTCAAGGCGACGGAGGCCGCGGCGCTAGGGTTGGTCAACCGGGCAGTACCACCGGAGCAGCTGGACGAGGTAGTAGAGGCGACGGTTTCCATGCTGTTGTCCAAGAGCCCAGCAGCACTGCACCACGGTCTCGATGCTTTCGCCATGCAGGATGA
>JANWXX010000033.1 GCA_025057345.1 Polyangiaceae bacterium
GCAGCATTGCGGCGCCGGATGGTTGGAGCAAACGCTTAGGTGGTGTGGTCTGGTAGGCATCCCCCCCAGCTCCGTCAAGGTTGATCCCTGATTGAGCGAGCATTCTTGTGCTCACCGCTCCGGCCGCTCTTCTTGTCGGTCTCGGTGGGTTCCTCATGCCCTTGCTTGGCTACCTCGCGTGTACGAGAGGTGTCGGTCCAAGAGAATGAGGTGGATCGTACGTCCAGGTGAACAAAGCCCCCATTGGGGTAATAACCAACCCCAACCTGATCGAAGGTGCGGAGGTAGTCTCGGAGCTCTTCGTTACGGACGCCTGGGATGTGGAAATCGAGGGCAGCGCCAGCGCTGTGTTGGGAGGGAGAGCCCCCCTTGCCAGGGTGGAAGCCGCTGACCACTTCGATAGGACGACCGCCAAAATGATCGCTGACCTTGGCGATGAGGGCGATGAGCCGGTGGTGGATGGGATGAGGTCGGCCCTTCGGAGGGGCGAGGAGCCTGGCAAAGGCTTTGGCCGCAGCGGGAGCGATCTTTCCCTTCCTCGTGAGCAGCACTTTGCCCTCCCAGGTGGCGTCTCCATGAATCAAGCGTACATGGCCTACTTCGACCCGGGAGGATGGGGGATCCGCCTCCTTATGCTCCTGGGACTCTTGGAGCTTCTTTCCTTTGCGTTTCTTCGAGAGGTTAGCCTCGTCCTGCTCCTCGTCATCTCGGTCGTCCTCGCTCCGGCCGGCCTTGCCCGGATGGTTCTTGGTACGCCCCCCCTCGGGAGCGTCAATTGCTTGGAGGGGAACATGACGAAGAGGAATCGTGAGGCGCATGCCAGGCTTGAGGGGCCCCGGGGGAAGGTTGTTATGTTCTCGGATGGCTTCTATGGAGACGCGGTAACGCTTGGCAATCTTGGCAAGGGTTTGGCCTGGGGCGACTTGGTGCGTTACCTCCCGGTCCTCTGCGTCATGGCTCCGGGGAGCAGCGGCAGTCAGGTGGGGGGCAAGGAGGAGGGCAACAGGAGTCGCCAAGATCAGGAAACGCTGCATGAACAGGGCTTGGGGCATAGGGGGCCAAGGGGAGGGCGTAAAGCGGTTTTTTGTCCCTGGAGAACGGGTGTGCCACACTTGAAGAGAAGATGGCCGAGGGAAAAAACCTGGTCGGGGTTGATATAGGCTCTAGCTCGATCAAAGTAGTCCAGCTTAAGGAGTTGAGGGGAGGCAAATATAGCCTCGCCAAGGTTGCCTACCAGGATCTACCTCCTCAGACGGTGGTAGATGGTCATGTGATGAACACAGGGGTGGTGGTAGAGGCGCTCCAGAAGCTGTTTACGGATCATAAGATCAAGCAGCGAGAGGTGGCCCTGGGGGTGAGCGGCCAGTCAGTCATTATTCGTAAGATCCCCGTCCCCCTGATGACGCCGGCCGAGCTGGAGGAGCAGATCACCTGGGAGGCGGAACAGCACATTCCCTTCGACATCAAGGATGTGAACATCGACTACGAGGTACTTCGGCGGCGACCCGAGGCGGGTCAGATGGACCTGCTGTTGGTGGCAGCGAAGCGGGACGAGATCAACGACTACGCCAACATCGCAAGGGAAGCAAAACTGAAGCCGGTGGTCGTCGATATCGATGCGTTCGCGGTCCAGAATATCTTTGAAACCTCCCGTGGGCTCCCTCAGGATCAAAACATCGCTTTGATCAACGTGGGGGCCAGCCTTGCATCGCTGAACATTCTGAGCCGTGGTTCGAGCGCCTTCACCCGGGATATCACCAGTGGAGGTAACGCGATCACCGAGGAGATTCAGAAGCGCCTAGCGGTCCCGAACGAGCAGGCAGAAGCTTATAAGCGCGGGGGTGAGGAGGCCGGTATTGTTCCCAAGCAGGTGATCGAGATCATCAATTCAGTTTCTGAGTCGATTGCTGCAGAGATTCAACGCTCGTTGGACTTTTACCTGGCTACCAGCGGCGAAGAGGAGTTCTCAAAGATTTACCTCACCGGGGGGACTGCCAACCTACCTCAGCTTGTGACCGCGATTGAGCGTCGATCCCGAGTACCTGTTGAGGTATTCTTTCCAACGGAGCGCTTGACCGTGGAGCCCAAGGATGTGAATCCCCAGTTTGTGCAGGCCAAAAGCGCCCAGCTTGCCGTGGCGCTGGGTCTTGCGCTCCGAAAAGACAAGGAGAAGCGCTCATGATTCGCATAAACCTCCTGCTGCACAAGCGTGAGGTACGGCAGGAAACCAGCCAGACCTGGCTGGTGGTGCTGATGGGCGTGCTCTTCCTTGAGGGAGTGGCCCTGTTCTTTCTCCACGAGAGCAAGAACCGCGAGCTGGCTGCTCACAAGCGGACAAATCAGGAGATCCAGCAGCAGATCAACGAGATCCAGAAGACTGTGGCGAATCACGATCAGGTCAAGGCGCAGTTGGCTGAGTTCAACAATCGTGAGGAGGCGATCAAGAAGCTTCAAGCAGCCCGCTCCGGGCCCACCGAGGTACTACTGGAGGTCGCCCGTGTGCTCACCCAGGGTCGTGGCCCCACCGTTGATCCGGATCGTCTTGCTCAGCTCCGTCGAGACAATCCGCTGGCGGTCCCCAACCCAAGCTGGGATCCTCGTCGTCTCTGGCTCACCTTGTACAAGGAAACCGACCGGGTGGTGCTGATCGAGGGCCTGGCCCATGACGGTGAAGACGTTTCCGAGCTTGCTCGTCGCCTCTCCCTCTCCAATTACTTCCAGGACGTCAAGTTGCTGCCGGCCTCCAAGACCAACATCGAAGGCAGGGGCGCTAGGGTTGAGATGCTTAAGTTCCAGCTCCAGGCAAAGGTGAAGTACTGATGGCCGGCCCAGGGAAAAAATCCGCACATGCTAGTCTGTCACGCCTCCCCCTTGGGGCCAAGATCGGCATTGGCGCAGGCCTCGCGATCCTCGTAGGTGTAGCCTACTTCGTCATGGGCTACAGCGAGGTATCCAGCCAGATTGCCGCTCAGAAGCGCCAGGAAGTGCAGCTTCGTCAGCAGCTTGCTAACGCCCGAGAGAGCGAGGCTGCTTACCTCAAAGACCTTGCTGACCTTACCGAAAAAAAGCAGCGGCAACGAGATCTCAACAAGATTCTCCCAGAAACTGCTGAGACGCCTGCGTTCCTCTCCGCGCTTCAGGGGGTCGCCAACGTCAGTGGCGTCGCTCTCAACTCCTGGGATCCCATCGACGAGGTGAACCAACAGTTCTTCGCCAAAGTGCCCATGAAGCTCGTGCTCTCTGGCCGCTTCCACCAGATTGCCAAGTTCTTCTACGGTGTCGGTCAGCTCGACCGCATCATCAACTTGGAGAACATCGTGCTCCGTGACCCCAAACGGGAGGGAGATGAAACCATCATCGTGGTCGAAGCGCTCGCCACCGCCTTCCGTGCCCTTGCCCCCAAGCCTGCGGCCGCCGGCACGAATCCCCAAGGTAAAAAATGAAGCATCAACGTTCTGCCCTCCTGCTTTTGCTTGTCCACGCCTTCTTCGCCCTCCTCGCTTGCGAAGATGAAGTCATGACCACCGCCTCCACCCCACCTCCCCCGGCCCGGCGTGCCGCTGCTAGCGCCTCGATCGCCGCCAGCGCTTCTGCGAGTGCTCCTACGGCGCCGATTCTCTCCGAGGCGGATTTTACCCGCTCGGACAGCAACCGTGATCCCTTCGCTTCTTATGTTGAGCTCCTGAAACCCGTTAAGGAAGATGCAGCTCGGGTCCGCACCCAAGCTCTCGCGGATCGCTTCTCTCTGAACGAGCTCAAGCTCGTGGGTATCATCACCGGAAACACGGCGCCTAGAGCTATGTTCATCGACCCCGAGGGCAAGGGCTGGATCGTCGGCCTCGGTCAGCTCCTTGGCCGCGCTGAAACCGTCAAGATCGGTGGGGGCCTCGGTGCCGAATACGAACTCAACTGGAAGGTCGACCGCATTCGTGAAAACGATGTGGTCTTTATCCGTGAAACTCCCGGGCGTCCCAACGTGCCCAGTGCTACCCGTGTTGTTTCCCTCCACACCGACGCCGACGAGAAAGGGCCCCGTCGTCGCTGAAACCTCCTAGCTTTCTCTGCTCCCTTGACTGTTGGCCTCCCGGTCCCTCCTCCCCTTCTCCTCCTCCAGAGGGATCTCCAACCATGCCAACTCTAGCTTGCGTTAACGAAGAGGCAGCACTTGCATGCAACCTTCCCTACGAGGGCTGCTACGAGGAGGAAGCTCATCCATAAGGATCGGTGCTGACAAAACGTCCCTCGCGAAGGACGAAGCGGGTGGGGCCATCCACCCTCCGTTCCTGAATCTCATGCGCAGGATCACCCGGGAGTGCCAGAAACCCGCCACTTTCATCTGCCACGAACCGTGGACACACAGCCTGGAGCCTCTGCCTTGCCGCTAGCGCCAAGGCTTCCTTCACTGAGACACACCCTGAAAGCAGCTCTAGCATCCTCGTGGTAGGTGGGGCCATCTGTAGCTCTCCTCGGGCCCATCTCTCCAGGAACCCTGCCGGGCTGTCCCAGAGTGCTGCCGTCGTCTCGTGTTGGTCCGAGTGGCCTTCCTGTCCCTCTGGAAGCACCATAAGGAAGAAGGTGGCGTCATAGCGCCGTGCCTCTGCTTCCGGGGTCACCCAGCGGCCGAAGGTATGGAGGTTCCCTAGGTTGAGGCTTACCTCCAGGGATGCAACAACCTTAGCAAAGGACACACCCTGGCGGATCTGCTGCTGAAGCAGGACGGCTCGGTCATGGCTCAGCCCTGGTGCAGGAAGGATGGCGGCTTCTTCGAGCAGCTCCCGACAGGCGGTGACGGCCAGGGTACGGGGGGACTCGGGGGCATCCAAGCGTTCCCCATGCACAGGAGAGCCGTAGGAAGCCCAACACTCCTCTCGGTCTTGGGTGTCGACTTTACCACCGGGGAAGGCGAGAACGCCACCAAGGAAAGAGGAGCGGGGATGACGTAGGATCCCAAGAATCTCAATGGTACAAGACCCTGGGCGGATGACCAAGGTGGTAGCTGCGGGGCGAGGCACGGTTGGAGGGCGATCGGGAGCAAAATCCAGCACAGCTTTCCTTTGTACCAAGGGGGGTTCTAGAAGGGGAAGTTTTCCTTCGAGGACATCTTGACGAGAGATTAAGGATGACTACAACCTTGCGCCCCCCCGAGGGGGGGTATCGCAACCGCAGTCTCGAAAGAAAGGTGGGTCCGGCAGGATGAACAAGGCCCAACTCAAAAAATTCCGAACGCTTCTGGAAGAGAAGCGAGACGAGATTGTCCGCAAGGCTAAGCAGACCCTCGACGAGGACATGACTCTCGATGCCGATGATCTCCCCGACGAGATGGATCTGGCCTCCAGCGAGTACCTTCAATCCTTCACCTTCCGGTTGCGAGGTCGAGAGAAGACCTTTCTCGACAAGATCAACCGGGCCTTGGTCAAGATCGACGAGGGAACCTTCGGGATCTGCGAGGAGTGCGAGGAGGAGATCTCCGTTAAGCGCCTCGAAGCTCGCCCTGAAACTACCCTCTGCATCCGCTGCAAAGAGGACCAAGAGCGGATGGAGAAAGACTACGGCTGAGCACCGAACCTCGGGGGGGCACATGTTCGTCTGTCTTGACGTGGATTACCGCGTCCGGGGGGCCGTTGCTGCGGCAGTCCTCTTCCCATCATGGGAGGCTCCTGCCCCTTGCGGCGAACAAATCGCTATCATCGACGAGGTCGCCCCTTACACCCCGGGGTCGTTTTTTCTGCGTGAGCTACCCTGCTTGTTGGCGGTACTGGGGAAGATCCCCGGGGGCCTGGGGGCCTTGCGCTTGGTCGTGATCGACGGCTACGTCTGGCTCAATGGAGCCGGGCACAAGGGGCTCGGCGCGCACCTCTTCCACCAGCTGGAAGGGTGTATTCCGGTGGTCGGTGTGGCGAAGAACTCCTTCACTGGTGCGGCGGCATTCCCGGTACTGCGCGGCGCTAGCAAGCGCCCCCTGTGGGTGACGGCTGCAGGGCTCTCCCTGGAAGATGCCGCCGCTGGCGTCATGGCCATGCATGGTCCTCATCGCATCCCGACCATGCTTCAGCGCGTCGATCAGCTTTGCCGACGCTCGTTACCCCACCCCCGGTGGCTTCCTTCCGCTCCTTCTTGCCACCACGTACTGTATGGCACCCGCTTTGGGTTCTCTTCTGGCGCTACCTTTTGCCTTGGGATTTGTACGATGTCCAGGGAGAACTCCAGCTTACCGATGAGCCCCTGCACCTCGATGTATTGATCGTCCGTCTCCGTAAAACAGCGCCATCTCCTCCTCGCCGGCTCGGCGAAATGATCCGGCATCTGGACTTGTTCACTATGCGTCCTCTCGACGAGGACGAGATGAAAATCTGGTGGTGGTTGTACCGGAACGTTCAGCAGTTCAAGATGGAGCCAGGTGTTTATATGGCCGAGGATGTGGAAAAAATCGAGCAGATTACTAGAAAACTCTGGCCAAAATCATTGAGGAAGGGTTCCGTATGCTCCCGTCCTCTGAGCTGGCGTCATTGCTGAAGAGGATGATGGCACGGATCGTAGCGGAGGGACTGCAGACGCTGCCTGCGTCGGAGCTGGCGTCATTGCCGAAGATCACGATGGCGCGGATCGTAGCGCTCCACTCCGCGCTCTGTGCGCAAGGGAAAGGAGAAAGGACAGGATGGAGGTCGAGCTAAAGGTTGAGGGGATGCATTGTCAGGCTTGTGTAAGGGAAAGGAGAAAGGACAGGATGGAGGTCGAGCTAAAGGTTGAGGGGATGCATTGTCAGGCTTGTGTGCGGCGGGTACGTAAAGCGCTGGAGCAAATCCGTGGGATCGAGATTCTGGAAGTATCTGTGGGGAGTGTACGGGTGCGGGGCATCAAGCGTGAGCAGGCTGAGGATGCCGTCTCACGCGCCGGTTTTTCGGTGGTGGTGTCCACCTGATCAGAGGAGGGATGCCTTGGCGGCGCGTGCGCGTTCGTCCTGCTCGCGGAGGGTTTCCAGGATAATCACGGCGCTCTCCTCAATAGCGCGACCGGTGACATCGACGACGGGCCAATTGTATTTAGCAAAGATCTGCCTGGCAAAATCCAGCTCCTCGCGGACGTGCTCCCGGAGTGCGTAATTGGTTTCGTTTGGCATGCCGAGCTGGAGCAGTCTTGCTTGCCGGATTTCGCAGAGCTGATCGAGGGCGATAGTTAGGCCTACGATACGGTCTTGGGGGGCCTGGAGAAGTTCGGGTGGAAGTTGCATGCCAAGCACTATAGGAATGTTGGCTACTTTGAAACCTCGCTGTGCGAGCAGAGTTGACAGCGGTGTCTTAGAGGTGCGGGAGACGCCCACCAAGATGATATCCGCCTTGCGAAAGTTGCGAGGCTCTTTGCCGTCATCACTCTTGACAGCAAATTCCACGGCCTCAATCCTCCGGAAATACTCCTCTGAGAGCGGGAGCATGCCACTGGGCATATTGATTGGCTGACGATCGAGGTACTGGGAGAGCTTGCCGATAAGGGAACCGATGACATCAAGAGCGTCGATTTTGAGTTCGTAGCTCAGGGTATGGATGAATTCCCGCAGGTGAGGGTCAACCACAGTGAAGACCACGAGAGAGCCCTCTTGCGCGGCGCGCTCCAGGATGGGTCGTACGGTTTCGGTCGAGCGGATCCGGGTGTGTAGCCGGATGATCACCCCCGATTGGGGGAACTGGAGCAAGGCCGCTCGCACCACCTTCTCGGCGGTTTCTCCGGTTGAGTCGCTGACCACGTCGATGAATCGAGTTGCCATCGTGATCGAGCCATTTACCAGTGATCCTGGGTTGTGGCTTGCGCCGTTTTGATGACGCAACAAGCCAACGCACAGGTCAGCGACTGCTGAAGAAACTCTTTACCTTGGAGAAGAAACCTAGCTCCTCTTTAGCAGGGGTGGGTGTGCTCGTGCCAGGGGTGGGTACGGAGTGAGTGGCTTGATCGGCGGGGGCCCCCAGCTCGGAGGCCAGCTCCTCCAGCAGCTCCCGGGCTCGCGAGGACAGGTTCATTGGCACCTCGACCCGGATCTCGACCAACTGATCGCCGCGTCCACCAGAACGCTTGGGCATGCCCTTACCCTTGACCCGGAGCAGGCTACCCGGCTGCGTGCCCGGAGGAATTCGGAGCTTCCCTTTGCCGTCGAGGGTGGGAACGACAACCTCTGCACCGAGACAAGCCTGGGGATAGTTGATGGTGATGGCGGTGACCAGGTCGTCATTCTCCCGGCGGAAGAGAGGATGGGGTTGGATGGTGATGATCAGTTCTAGGTCGCCAGGGCCTTTGTCCGCTCGGGGCACATTACCGCCGCGGGCCACCAGCCGTGTGGCACCATCCTCGATTCCAGGCGGGATCGTTACCACGATGGTACGTGTCTTGGTGACCAGGCCTGCCCCTCGGCAGGTCAAGCATGGGTCGACGATCAAGTGACCGCGGCCCCCGCACTTAGGGCAATCTCGCTCTATGACGATTGGGAACAAGGGCTGCTGGAGCCGGATGCGTCCGCGCCCTCCGCACTGGGGACAGGTCTTAGGGCTCGACCCTAGTCGCAAGCCGCTCCCAGCGCAGTCATTGCAGGCCTCGATCCGGTCGTACGAGAGTTCTTTTTCTGCGCCGAAGGCGGCTTCTTCCAGAGTAATCCGCAGCTCTTTCTGGAGATCCCCCCGCTCACCGGGGCGGATGCCGATGCGGCCTAGGAGATCACCCAGGATACCATCCATAGGGATGTTGGCTGCCCAGTCTGCAATGTCGAAGGGAACCCCTCCCGGAAACGGGCTACCTCCCCCGGCAGCCCCACCGAGCCCTGCCGCTCCGAACCGGTCAAACATGGCACGTTTTTGTGGATCCGAGAGGATCTGGTAGGCCCCGTTGATCTCCTTGAAGCGCTCTTGAGCTTCCGGATCGTTCGGGTTCCGATCGGGGTGGTGCTTGGCTGCCATTTTTCGGAAGGCTGCCTTGATCTCGTCGGGTGAGGCGTCCCTCCCGACTCCCAGTACCTCGTAAGGATCGCGCACCCTACCGCCTTAGCACAGAACGTCCACCGGTGGCGCTCGCCTCGGAGTACCATGGGGAACCTTCCATGGAAGAACGCCGCGAAGCTGCACGAGCCCCCATCGAACTCAAGGTTGAGTACAAGCGTCTCAATGTTTTCTTCGCGGATTACACAAAAAATATCTCCAAGGGGGGCACGTTCATCAAGACCAACCGCCCCTTGGAGGTTGGGACCGAGTTTGTCTTTGCCCTTGTGGTTCCTACCTTCCGCGAGCCCTTGCGGCTCCGGGGCTTCGTCCAAAGGGTTGTCCCCCAGGACCAGGCTACCGAGTCCTCCCCTGCAGGGATGAGTATCCGTTTTCTCTACCGGGACGACGAGGAGCGCCGTGCTGTCGAAACCCTTGTCGAGCAGCTGATGTCTGCCGAATTGGGGGAGCTCCTCTCCAGCCGCCTACTGGGGCGCCCCCCCCGGACCTGAGCATATTCCACCTTGCCAAGGGTTCGGCTAACGCTAACGAGGAAATCATGTCCCAAAAGATCCGCATCCTGGTGGCCAAACCTGGCCTGGATGGCCATGACCGCGGCGCTAAGGTCGTTGCCCGTGCCCTCCGCGACGCCGGCTTTGAGGTCATCTACACGGGCCTCCATCAAACCCCCGAGATGATCGCCAGCGCTGCTGTACAGGAAGATGTGGACGCCGTGGGGCTCTCCATCATGTCCGGCGCCCACAACACTCTCTTCCCGGCAGTCATTGAGGCGCTTCGTGCAAGGGGAGCAGACGATGTGCTGGTTTTTGGCGGTGGTATCATCCCCGAAGAAGACATAGAGCGCCTCCGGGCCGCCGGCGTGGCTGGCCTTTTTACTCCGGGGACTCCCCTCCGTACCATCGTGGAGTGGGTCCATCACAACGTGAAGCCTTCTGAAGCTCGCTCTGCGGAAAAATCAACCGGCTGAGGGAACTTCTCCCACGCCCCGCTATTCTTGTCTCTCATGCGCGTCGGACGCCTCGAAGCCCAGCTCGATCTCTACCAGATCCTCGGCGTCTCTCCCGGAGCTACCTCTGCGGAGATCCGCCGAGCACACAAACGTTTGGTGCGGCTGCACCACCCGGATCGCTCTTGGCAGCACCCGGAGCCTCCCTCCTCTGACGAGACGATGAAGCGGATCAACTACGCCGCCTCCGTACTTCTTGATGAGGCTGCACGTGCTGCCTACGACCACCTCCGGCAGAACCCCGGAGCCACCCCTCCTCCTGTGCCACACCCCCGAGCTCCTGCTGCGCCGGCCTGGTACGACGCGCCGCCCTCCGCGCCACCTCCCGGCTCTCCTCCTCCCTCCCCTCCTCCCTGGTACGAGGCTCTGTTCCGGGTTGCCTCAGCTCCCCGCAGTACAGCTCCCATCCCCCCGTCGCTCTTCGCTTTTGCACTCCTCTTCCCGTTGGTGGTAGCCCTCTTGGCCCCGGTACTGGGTGGTCCCACCCCTGTCTCCTCTCCCGAATACCGTATCCCGAAGGCTCCCCAGCGCGTGACCCTCTGGACACCCTGATGTTCCCTTTCCTGCAATTGGTCTAACCCCCAATATGTCCACTTCGTTTCCTGCACTCCTTGGTTCCAGTTCCTGACTCGGGGGTGTAACGAGGCAGCCCCTGCATCAACGTAGGGGGCGCGGTCAGGTCGAATGCTCAGGTACGGCTCAGGAGGGTCGCGTCTTGTGATTTTTGTGTACCTCCCTTGTCCGATCCGTTAGAGGAGAACTTCTTTGGCCTCCGCCGTGGCTCCCCAGGAGCGCACGACCACTGGAGTCTCCAGTGCTTGCTGGAGGGTATCCAGCAAAGCGTGCGTGGAAGGGAGCCTCCGTAGCAGCGGTTTGCACTGGGAAAGCATACGGGTCAGCCGCTCTTGGCGCACTCGGCAAGGTGGGTGCGCCACGAGAACCCCCAGGACACGCTGCCCATCCAGGTTGAACAGATCCGCTGCCTCCGTAGGGTCACCGGAGAACATCCAGGCATCGACGAGACCGACCCAGGGTAGCTCCCGGAGCCGATCCAGGCAGGTAAGTGCGAGCCCATCCACCCCCCCAACTACTGCGAGGGCATAACGAGCCATCACCAGATCGAACCAGCCTACTCGGAAGCTTCCTTGCCAGTCGTTGTGCTTGTTGTGTTCTCCCTGGAGTAGCACCTCGGGAGCCCCCTCGGCTACCAACGGACCAGCACCATGGCGCGTCGAAAAAGCTCGAAGAACACCGAGCCGATAGGGAGGCTCCGAAGATATCTCATCTGCCCAAGCGAATGTGGTGGTCGACGGGGTGACGTGAGGCCAAAAGCCATAATTTTCGTCCAGCAGAGTTCCTTGAGCGCCCTCCAGGAGCACGGCGCCGCGTGGGGGCAACACCTCATCGTGAAGATTGACCCGGTGCAGAAGTTCAGCATAGCCATGGAGAGTCGCAGGGATGAGATCGGGGCGTCGCATCTCCGCCCGCAGCCTCTCCAGCTCTACGGAGGTGTTCTCCCGCTGAAGCTCCTCGATCCAGTCGATCTTGCTCCAGCGGATCACCTCCAGCTTACGCCGTAGCCTCGCTGGATCCCGCAAATCTCCGAGCCGCACCGTGGGCAAAGAGGAACGGAGAGAATCCTGATAGGCTTGACCAACCCCCAGGCCACAGCTCCCATGGCGTCCCTGGCCCCGGGCAACCTCGATGGCGCGGTTCATCAGTCGGTGAAAGGGGGTGACCACCACACTCCGGGCATCCAGATGGAGGCGGGATAGGGGATCCCCGGAAACAAGACGAGACAGTACGTCCGCTTCCCGGAGTAGCCCCAGCGGCTCCACCAGAACACGGTGTGTGGACAAGCTGGGGAGGTTCGGATCCGCCAAGAGTGCTGAGCCTATCTGGGAAAAGCAGTGGACTTGTCCCTCTGGAGTGACAACGTGATGGGCTGCCTGGGGGCCTCCGTTGAAGCGGACGACCGCTGCAATATTGCGGCGCCGGGCTAGTGCATCGACGATAGAGCCCTTGCCCTCGTCACCAAAGCCCAGTCCGACAACGGCGATGGGGTCAGAGGCGGCGGGGACGCGCACCACGGCGCTGCTCATCTGCGGGAGGTGGGGTACCCTCCACCTGCGTCTGCCCAGCCTTCCAGGAACGAGCCAAGTCCGCTAGGGCAGCGCCGATCTCCTCCTTGTATTGGGGTGAATGACTGCGCCCGTGGAGGTCCGCTAGGTAGGCATCTAGCTCGTAGCCGGCGTTGACGATGGCAATGACACCGAGCATCACATCAGGGACAGCTTTGGGGTCGCTGATCCGGAGGATGTGCGTGGGTGGCAGCACGGAGGACCACTGCTTGAGGATCAGCTCGTCGGAGTAGTTGTCATAAAGAGACCCGGTTGGGGTTTCGTGGCTGCGCTGAGCCGGATCGTAGATGAACTCAAAAATGGGTATATCGCTGGCAGGGCCTGTTTCTCCTTTCTTGGAGATTGTTTCATTGAAGTGGCGAATGACCCCGTTGATCTCGATCTCCACGCGGAAGTCCGTGGGAGCGGGTGTATCGTGAAACCGGTAATTTTGTACGAATACCTTGTACTTTCCTGGGGGTGCGGTGCCCTTCTTCCACCGGATGTTTTCTACCGGCTTGGTAGTTTCACCCCGTACGTTCATGTCGACGTCGAGCCAGCCACCGCAGGAGGCCTTCTTATTTCCATAGTAGATATGCTCCCCGGCGGGGGTGATCATGTGTAGGTCGAGATCATTACGGTTGTTCCACAGGAGCGAGGCTCGGATGTCGACACCTGCGTAAAGCCCTCCGGCTGCCTCCACCCGCTGTTTAATTTCCGCGTCAATGTCCTGCTTCCTCTCCTCCATGGTTTTCTTTGGGAAGATAAGAAACGTGTGGAATCTCTGTTGAAGCTCCTGAAAGATGATTTTCGAGTCGATAGGGGCATCGAGCCGATAGCTTAGGATCTGCCGAAGCTGCTCCGGGTTTGCCTTGGGACGACGCTTCTGCAGCGCCTCCAGCGTGGTCGGCATGCCGTTCTTGTCAAGCACATGCTCTCCTAGGAGGTTGCGGACATGGTAGGGATCGATCGTTGGGTAGAACCCTTCATCCCCCAAGAAGAAAAAGATCCCCTTTTTGCCCTTGTCGAGGCAGGTCATGGAGACACGGCGAGCGTAAAAATAAGCTGCTAGCTCGTAGGATTCCTGTCCGGTGCCACCACCGCCCTCTTCGATCCACACGCGGCTCAACGCTTCGTCCAGGCGGTTGTCTGCCTCAAACTGGCTTACCTGAAGGGGTGCTTTATCTCCCGCGGTGGCATCCCCCACAGCAGCAAAACTGAGCCCTACTCCCTCGGCGTATCCCTTGAGGTCGATCTGTCCTAGGAACATCGGGAGCCGCTCGTAGATGATTTTGGTATCTTCCCCACGGGAACGGGTGACATCCATAGCTATCACGATCGGCGTCTCGTTGTTACACTCCCTCATGTGGCCCCAGGGGTTGAGATCTGGGTGAACCTGGCGCTCTGGGGTGCCTGCTCCGGAGATCGAGGCGATGTAGGTGTTCCTCTGGAATGCAGCTTCCGTGTTTCCTTCCTTAGCCCTGGTCTGGTACGCGGTGTCCTGGTCGTAATGTCCGCCGCCCATGGTGGTTCCTCCGTGTGAGCGCGTCGCGCTCAGATCTGGAATTCTTGGAAGGTATGGTGTCCAAAGATCTCTCGCCGCGCTCGTCCTACCTCGTCGAACATCTCCCAGGCATCCTGGGCACGCTGCAGAGCACTCGGTCGGCAGAGGTGTCGAAGCAATCGGGCGAATCGGGGGTTGATTTCCTCGGGTAGCTGGTCCTTCTCCGGGTCACCCCCCAAGAGGTAGACCGCGCATTTGCCCACCGAGTAAAGATCGCTGGCCGGGGTCGGCGGTTTTCGTTGGCCAACCTCCGGGGCGCTGTAGCCGGGCGTCTCGCACTTGAATCCCCGACCGCTCCTTGCCGGCTCAATGAGCGAGTAGCACCAATCAATGAGGAAGACGTTGTGATCTTTGGGACGCACCATCACATGGGAAGGCTCAATGTTTCCATGGATGATCCCGAGCTGATGTACATAGCCGATCGCAGAAAGGATCCTCCGGAGGATCCATATGACGTGTTCTAGGGGAACACCCTCTGGATAGCGTTCTCGCACCGTGAGGAGATCCACTCCGTCGAGGCGCTCCAGGACAAGGCCTATCCGCCCGTCAGGCATACAAAACTGATCTATCAGCCTGGGCAAATGCTTCTTTTGGGGGCCCGCACCTTGGTGGAGTCTCTCCAGTGCTGCTGCCTCGTCCAGCATCAGACCATTGTCTGCAGCGGCATCTGCGATCTTGAGCACAACGCAACGCCCGATAGCTGTCCCTTCTGTAGCTTTTCCTTCGTAGAGCGTGGCTATATCTCCTCGCGCGAGCACGGACGACCCCTGGTAAACCCCCTGACCTGTCCGTACCAAGAAGCAGGGCCTTTCGGTGCTGTTCCAGGAGAGTTCCTCCCCCTCCGGCTCGCTCCCCTCCCCTAGGGCCTCCCGGTAGAGTTCGTCGAGGCGGCGTCGCACCACCTCGGCCCCCTGCCGGGCCCCGGGGTCGAGGAACTGGAGCGGATTGGCTACTGCCCGTAGCTGCTCGTATTCTCCACGGAGAGCTGACTCCCACCCAACGCGCCCCATGAGCCGCAACGAGGAGAACACCTCGTCGGGACAGGAAGCTTCGGCCACGATCTGACAGAGATCCTCGAACGTCGGTTCTGCCATGAACCCCACCTGACACCTAAGTATGGAGGAGCATACCCTAGTTTCAGAATGGTAGGAGACAATTGTGCTCGCATCAGGTTTCGTATGGAAAAGTTCTACTCTTCGACCGGGAGGCCGAGCTGGCGCATCAAGGCGAGGGCGTTCCCTGAGTGTAGCAAGCCATCACGCAGTTTGTAATCGAAGATCATCTGTTCTCCTCGATGTTGTTCTTGGAAGTGAACCACACGAATCTGTCCGGGTACGCGCTCGACAAGTTTGGTCAACCCAAGGTCGTGGGTAGTAACAGCGCCTAGTGCTCCCTGACGAAGCAGGTAGGCGACTACGGCTACTGCTCCTGCCTGCCGCTCTTGGCTATTGGTTCCATGGAGGATTTCATCCAAAAGGAAGAACACAGGCCCCTCCCTGGCCTCATCCACCATCCGCTTCAACACCAGAAGCTCTGCATAAAAGTGGGAGTATCCGGAAGATAGTGAGTCGCTGATCCGGAGGCTGGTCCGTACCCGTAGCGGCGTCATCCTCAGTCGTCGTGCTGCTACGGGCATCCCCGCCTGTGCCATGACCGCGGCTAGGCCCATGGAACGGAGGAGGGTGCTTTTCCCAGACATGTTCGATCCGGTGATCAGCAGCGCCTTTCCAGGTCCATCCAGAGCCACATCGTTGGCCACCCTCCTACTTCGAGGCAGCAGTGGATGCGCGAGGGCCTCCGCTTCCAAGCGAGGGGGGCCTTCAGACAGCTCGGGGAAGGAATAGTCCGGGTTGGCAAAGGCGTAGGTCGCTACACCTGCTAGCGCCAGTACCTCTGCCAGAGCATCCACCCAACCCGCCACGGACAAGCCGTAGGCTCTACGCCATCGCTCTAGAGCGGTCCATAGGTTGAGATCATACATCACCAGCGGCCCTACCATCAGGCGAAAAAGGCCGTTTTCCCTGGCCTCGGCCCATCCGGCGATGAGCTCCAAGCTACGAAAGGCAGGCCGAGCCGCCCCCAGCACCGCCTCGATTCGAGCCAGCTTAGGTGAGGTAAGCTGCTCGGAACGGAGCTGCTCCAGCACGCCGCCGAAGGCCCCTAGGGCTGCTGCCCCCCGGGTCGCCGCATCAAGCACAGAAGCCCCCAAGGATCCAAGGCTCAGCGTCAGTGCCCACTGGAGCCCGGCAGTTACTCCCCAAGCCCACGATGGAGCCCCCAGGGAGGATCCGCCAAAGAATAGCATGGCCGTTACCAGGGGCAGTGCCAGCCCCAGCAGGGCAAACCCGGTCGTTGTTCCTCCTGATTCTTGGCTCCACTGAAGGAAGCGCCTGAGGTCCGGGTTCTTGAGGGCCACCGGCCTTGCACGTACGAACAGTGCCTCTCGCAACTCGGTTTTGGGAACTAGCTCCCGTATCGCCTCCTGCCGTTCTCGCACTTCCTCGGGACGTGCAGGAGACAGCAGCCAAGCGGTCAGCCGTGCTTCTGAGGGTTCAGTTTCCATGGCATCCAGCAGCGCCAGCACCGAGCGCTCCCCCAGGAGATCAAGATCACTGGCATAGGGATGATCACGGTTGCTTCGAGGATCCCCCCGAGGAGGAAGCAGATCCCATTTGTCGCAAGCGCGGGCCAGCCCCCGTTCGTGGAAGAGGACTGCAGCCTTGAGCTGCTCCTCCCGTTGGGCAACTCGGGCATGAAAGAGCACCAAAAGGGCGAAGACCACGAAGAGAACGATGCCCATCGGCAAGGTGCCTGGGGTGGAGCCGAAGATGTGCGCCCCCAGGGCGGAGGCTCCGAGTATGAAGGAGAGCACACGGGCTAGCGAGAGCCTCCAGGAACGCTTCTCCTCGGAGGCGAGGGCCTGCCTCCGCTGCTGCAGGCGATTTTCATGGAAGTTGATAGGGTTCAAGGTTTCTCTATCATCGAGTCATCCGGAACGTGACGGGGCAATGATCGGAGATATCTGTGTAGCTTGGTGGCATGGAGTCCACCGGTTGTGGGGCACAGCGTAGCTTGGCGCAGTGTTCGTGAACCTCTGTTGAGAAAGGCACCAGCGCAGCTCTGCTGACAAGCGCATGATCCAACAGGCTCGGGTGGGCATCATGGTGGTTCTTCCGGTAGTACTCGGTGCACCGCAGCCCGTCGGTAGCCACCACGAGGCCATGGTTTCGAGCAACGGTTCCGAGCAGATCCCGCTCGCCCTGCGTATTGTCCAAGTATCCGGTGGTGTTCATGTCTCCCAACACCACGAGTCTCTGCGCCCCTTGCGCTCGGAGCAGACCGGTCAGCCGGTTCAATCGTTCGATCTGCTGACGACGCTGGCGGAAGTCCTCCTCTGAGCCACCCGACTTTAGGTGCACCACCAAGGCGTGCAGTTGGTCCCCTCCCACCTGAAAGATCCCCAAAAACCCGGGACGATCTCCTTCCGAACAGCTCCCCTCCTCCGGCAGAAGCTCTCGGAATTCTCGCGTCTCCTTCAGCGTCACCTTCTTTGCATCATAGAGAAACCCCACATGCATCTCCCGATGCCCCGCGCAGAGGGAGCTGACCGCTCGGTAACTTCGTCGCGATCCGCTTAGCTCCCGGGCGAGCTGCTCCAGCCGGTCTGTCCGCCGTATCTCCTGCACTGCTACCACATCCGCGTCGAGCCGCTCGAAGATCCTTACCAGCCGATTCATGTCCTTGGGCTCGACCCCGAAGTGCCTCAGGTTGTAGGTTGCCACCCGAAGATCACCCCCCAGGCACGAGGAGCCAGCTAGCGGTGCAGCTACCATCAGGGAAGTGATCCATGCTGTGACCCGAGGGGCTCTCTTGATGTGATGAACCAGCGAAAGCAGCGCCCGGAGGATCAGAATCTTCCCAGAGGACACCGGCGAAGTGTAGCGCCGTGGTTCTCTCTGGCCTGGGACATTCTTGGAGACTCCAGTACAAGTCGAATGTGGTACGTTGTACTCATGATCTGTTGCAGGGTGGTGTTTGTTGGTGCGGTGGTCCTCGGGGCAGTAGCCTGTGGAGGGGCAGGGTCGGCGGAGCCAGTGGGTTCACTTTTCGAGGGGGGTTCTGGTGGGAACGGAGGCAGCGGCACTGCCGGAAGCAACACTGCTGGAAGCAACACTGCTGGAAGCAACACCGCCGGGAGCGTGGGGCTGGGCGGTGGGGGAGCGGGCGGCGGGGGCGGGGTAGGAGGGCAGCAAGGAGGTGACCCAAACACCTGCGAGGGAGCGGCGGCGCTCAAGTCCTACGTGGGTTGCGACTATTGGCCGACGGTGGTGGCGAACGCTGCGTGGGATATTTTCGACTATGCGGTGATCGTAGCCAATGCGGGGGACGCATCGGCAGAGATCAAGGTGACCCGAGGGAACCAGCTGGTGGCGACGGCAACGGTGGCGCCGAATTCCCTGGAGAAGATCTACCTACCTTGGGTGAATGAACTCAAAGGAGGGCAGGCCGACAATTGCGGTTCGCCGCCGGCGCTTACCAAGACCGTGGGTGTGGTCTCCGGGGCTTACCATCTGGTCAGCTCCCGGCCCGTGACGGTGTACCAGTTCAATGCACTCCAGTACAAAGGCGCGGGCGGCCCCCCAGGGAAATCTTGGGCAAGCTGCCCGGGGAATACCACATGCCCCTCCGCGCTCCAGCCGCTGGGATGCTTCTCCTTTAGCAACGATGCTTCGCTACTGCTTCCGTCGACGGCGCTCACGGGCAACTACCGGGTTACCATGCCAGCAGGCCAGCCCAATCCGTTCACCGGGGGCAATGGGGCCTATTTCACGGTCACCGGCACCCAGAATGGTACGGTGGTGAAGGTTCAGCTCTCGCCTGCGGGGGCTATTCGGGCAGGGGCAGGCATCCCCGCCACCAGCGCTGGTGG
>JANWXX010000340.1 GCA_025057345.1 Polyangiaceae bacterium
ACGGTAGAACCGCCCGGGGGTGGCCGGAGGCGACCGGCTCCCCGCCGCTACCGCCGCGCTGCCCCGCCCGCCCCTGGGGGGCCCGGTGGCGGGGGGGGTTGAGGGAATAGGGCGAGTAGTCGCGTTGCGTTTGCAGCCCGAGCGCCCCTTGGTGGTGCTCTTCAAGGAGGACGAGATTTGTCATGTGTGGGTAGGGCAGGGGCGAGTGCGCAAGGTAAGGCAGGCAGACCTAGTAGAGTATGAGGGCGCGCTTCCTCCGGAGGAGGAGGCCATCGCTAGGGATATCCTCCGCCTCCATACCTTGCCGGAGGGGGCACCTGTTGCCTTCTTGCAGAGTGACCCGCCCGGAGTCACCGGACACGGGGTGTTGGTGGAGCGGTGCCGCTTTGGAGCCCTGGTACAAGCCAGCGATGGAAGGCGCATGGCGGTGGGCTTCCGAAGGCTTTGGCCCGATGATCACTGGATCAACTGAAGGAAGGCACTGGGAGGAAGGTGGTATGGTTGCGAAGTTGCACCGGTGCTAGCTCGACGCCAAAGACGTGCTCCAGCAGGTCATGACGTAGCACCTCCCTTGCCGGGCCCCAGGCCTCGGTCCGGCCTCCTGCAAGCAACAGCACATCGTCGGCCAGGAGTGTGGCTGTGGGGAGGTCGTGGATAACCGCGAGGATAGCAGCCCCTCGATGAGCTTCTTCGCGGACCAGCTTCACCAGCTCCAGTACATGGCGAAGGTCAAGATGAGCGGCGGGCTCATCTAGGAGCAAAAGGGAGGTCTGTTGCGCTAGGGCGCGGGCAATAAGAGCGCGGCGTAGCTCACCTCCGGAGAGGCGGTCTGCCGGGTGATCCGCAAGAGCGGAGAGGGCACATCGGTGTAGCGCATTGTCCACAGCCGCATGATCGGTGGGGCTTTGGCAGAGCAGCGCGTTCTGGTATGGGGCGCGACCAGTGAGGACCAGCTCCCGGACAGAGAGGCCCTCCGGGGCTTCGATCTGCTGAGGAACGACGGCGATCCGCTGTGCGATAGCACGGCGCGAAAGGGTAGAGATTGGCTGGCCGTCTAGACAAACCTCACCTTCGTCCGGGGGGAGCAGGCCCGAGAGCACCCGAATCAGGGAGGATTTTCCAGCCCCATTGGGTCCGAGTACGACCGTAATACGCCCTGGTGTGAGTGCCAGAGAAACCCCCGAGAGCAGGCGCCTTCGACCCACGGAAGCACCTAGGGATCGAGCCTCCAGCGATGGCCATGTCGATGTGGACTTGACGCTACGGGTCATGTGGGTTTCCCCTGAAGGTACGATGAGCGCAGATACCATACCTCCCCCGGGCGAACGGCCTAGGCGCATCATCAAGCGATATTCCAACCGCAAACTCTACGATACCAAAGACTCCCGGTACGTCACGCTGCCGCAGATCGCCGAGATGGTGCGCTCCGGCGAGGACGTGCAGGTCATCGACAACGCCACCAAGGAAGATAAGACCGAAGCGACGCTAGCACTGATTATCTCGGGCGAGGTGAAGAGCGCCCCCAAGGCAGTGCCGCTGCATACGCTCCGCGAACTGGTCCATTCAGGGCGGGAAAGGTTGCTGAACCAGTTCCGCGAGGGCCCCATCGGTCGCTTTATCACACCGGAGTCTCCCCCCGAGCCCTCCAAATCTGCTCCCGAGCCTTCTCCGACGGTCCAACCTCCCCCGGCAGCGCCCCCTAGCAGAAATCGCCTCCAAGAGCTAGTCGACAGTTCCCGACAAACTGTCGATGAATGGCGGGCCGCCATTGATGAGCAAATCTCGGCCCTGTTGCCTCCGTTCTTCACCAAGATCCGGGGGGATGTTGACAAGTTGTCCCAGCGGGTCGAAGAACTAGAAAAGCGTGTCAATGCGCTTCAGAACCAAAAAGATACGCCTGAAAAAACCTGAGGAATAGAACCTGCAACGAGGGCGTTTGAGGTATACGAATGATGACGCCCCCCCCTCCGACCGAGCTCTGCGAGGTAGACTCCTTTGAAAAGGATGCGCTAGCCCACCTGGACGCGATGTATAGCGTCGCTTGTCGGCTGACTCGCAACCCTGTGCAGGCCGAGGATCTGGTGCATGACGCCTTGGTCAAGGCCATGCGAGCACGAGAACAATTCCAGCCTGGCACCAATATGAAAGCCTGGCTACTGCGGATTGTGACCACGACCTTCCTGAACCAGTACAAACGAGGGGGGTTGGAGCGGGACGTGTTGGAGGGTCCGAACGCCGATCCCTTGGCAGACGGATGGATGAGTTCGTCCACGATGCGAGCGATGCGAGACGCGGAGTCGCTAGCACTCCAGCCGTTGCTTCAAGAGGAGCTCCAGGCAGCGCTGGAGGCCCTCCCGGAAGAGTTCCGTCTGGCAGTGGTCCTGTCGGACGTGGAAGAGATGTCTTACAAGGAGATCGCGGATATCATGGGGTGTCCTATGGGGACCGTGATGTCGCGCCTCCACCGTGGTCGTAAGCTGCTCAAGTCTGCTCTCTATGAGCAGGCGGTGGCCCTGGGGATCGTAGACGAAGCAGCCGAAGCTGAGCCTACCAACTTGGATGAGTACCGCGCCAAGCGGCGCCTGGCGGCCCGATGAAAGCAGCCTCCCCTCTGCCTTCTCCTTCCTGCCGGTTCCTCTCCCCGGCCATGGATACCTACCTCGATGGTGAGTTGAGTCCCCCGCAGCTGGTCGAGGTCGAAACACATTTGGCCCAGTGCGCTTGCTGCCGCGAGCGAATTGCCCTGGATCGGGCACTGCGAGCCTCGATGAAGCGGATTCCTCCGTTGCGCGCCCCGGATTCTTTCCGAGACCGGATGCGAGCCGTCATGGCTGCTGAGCGGTTCTTGCAGGAGCAGAAGCAAGCTCCCTGGACGCAAGCCCTTCCGGTTCGCTGCCACAACGATTCGACGAATGTGCTGCCATTCCGTCGTCCCGGGAAGGTGGCAGCGGCTACGCAAACCGTCCTCGTGAGTTCCGAGCCTCTCTTTGGTCGTGTGGTTTCGTGGACGGAGCGCCGTTCTCGTCGGACGTTGCCCGTGCGTTATGCGGCGCCATTCGTGATGGCGGCGGGTGTCGCCTTCTTGGTTTCGGTCCACCTTCCTAGCCCCCCCCCGGCGAAAACGTCGACCTCTCCTAGCGCCCCCACATCCTTCCAGGCGCATGTAGGTCTGGATGGCATCGTCGAAGATCTGATTTCGCTTCACGCTCAGCCGCTCCCGCCCGAGGTCACTCAGCCGGACGAAGTGCGCCGCTTCGACCCCTTTGTAGGCGTTCCCGTGGAGCCCCCCAAACTCCAGCGCTTTGGAGCCAAGTGGGAGGGAGGGCGCATCCTCCCGCTGCGCAATTCCCGAGCAGCGGTGCTTCAGTACTCCATGGCAGGTGGCCACCGGATCTCCGTCTACGTGTACGACCCCCGGCGTGTGCGCCCAGAGAGTTCGACTCTCAAGCAACGGGTCGTCCGCGATACCCCTATCTACGTGGGAAACATCCGAGGGTACAACGTGGCTGCCACCGAACGACAAGGGATTGGCTATGCGGTCGCTACCGACCTTGACGAGCCGGAGAACATTGAGCTGATCGCTGCTTCCGCGCCCTGAAAATCGGGAGAGCAGCCCGTTGTCCGTGATAGAACGGATCGTGTCCAACCGCATCACCGCTGTTGCATTCGTCGCCATGGTGGGCCTTATCGGGGGGGCCGCGCTCCTCCGCTCGCCGCCTCCGCCGCCGGAACCTCTGGTCCCTGCACCAGACACCCGGCGCCCCTCACCCTCCCACGGGAAAGGCTCCTCCTCTGGGCTGGATCCCCACGGGGTGCTCCCGCCAGGGCATCTGCCAATCCACCCGGACAGTAGTACCACAGGACGCAGCCAGCCCCCCTCGCCAGAGGAGTCCGTGGTGCTCACCTGGACGGCCCCTGCTGGGTGGCAGCAAGCGCCCAACCCGACCACGATGCGGCTAGCGACCTACAAGATTCCGCGGGTCGGGCAGGATCCCGAGGACGCGGAGCTCAGCGTATCGCGAGCCGGGGGGAGCACGGAGGCCAACATTGAGCGCTGGGTGGGTCAGTTCGACGGAGCAAGGAAGGATACCCGCTCCACCCGAACCATCCGGGGGCTGAAGGTCACCACGGTGGAGGTGAGCGGCGCCTACCAGGGGATGGGGATGGGCGGTCCGGGAGGGAAGAAGCCAGGATGGTCCCTTCTGGGGGCGGTGGTAGAAACCCCGGGCTCCTCGTACTTCTTCAAGATGGTTGGCCCTACGGCGACGGTCCACAGTGCTCGGGGGTCCTTCGAGCAACTCCTTGACAGCCTCACCCCCCAGTGAGCCTGACTGACCCCATGCGAAACCGGGCAGCTTTCCTGCTCCCATTCGTGCTCTTGGGGGTAAGCCGCACTGCTTCCGCAGAGGAGCTTCCCGCCCCGGTCTTCCCCGGGCATCCTTACCTCACCCTCTCCACCAAGGAGGTGAGCGGCGATGGTTCGGTAGCTTGGCTGAGCGGTGGTCAGGTGGCGTTCGGAGTAGGTAGCTCCATGGCGGCGTTCTATGCCCCCTGGTTCTCCATCCTTGGGGGGGCTCAAGGGGGCTACGTTCCAGGGACCAAGCGGCAGACCTACGATACCCGGGCGGTCCTCCGCTTCGTTTGGCCTGAGCCGCTGCGGGGGCGCGTATTTGTCTACGGCGGCGTGGGCATGACCGTGTTCTTCGTGGAGGGGCTGGAGCGCGATGGGGCCTTCCGGAGGGGACTGGGGCCGCTGGCGGCGGCGGGGGCGTGGGTGCAGCTCACGGAAAAGTTCCGGCTCCGGGCCGAGGTGCGGGATCAGTAGCTGGTCGCCGGCGAGACCGGTCACAACTTCTTCGGCACGATCTCCCTGGTGCAGCAGATCCGCTGATCGGAAGGTTTCTCCCGCCTGGTTACGTTATCGTGGAGGGGTGTCCTCCTTCCTGGTCAACCTTGCCTTGCTCCCCGCTGCTGCGGCCCTCGCCCTGGCTATCCTGGGGACGATCCGGGTGCTCTCCTCCTCCCTCAACGAGCGGTTGTTCCTGAGCGTACTCCTCAAGCTCTGCGCTGCCGGAGACCTGGAGCGCTTCGTCAAGCTCTGTCGTACCGCCGGTGAGGGCGTGCCTTGCGCCGCAGGCGCCATGGCCATGGCCCTGTGCTGCTCAGGGCCCCTGCCCGAGGAGGCGCGAGGGTACCGGGACCCCAGCTCGGAGCCGCTTCGCCGGCGTTTGATCGAGCGCTACCGGGAAGCCACCGCGCTGCCCTTGCAGCGGATCTCCTGGGCGATGATCCTCTGGGCGGCGGCGCTGGTGGGGATTCTTGGGGCGGTGCTGCTCTTTCCTCCTGGCAAGCCGCACCCGCGGATCGGCTACTGGTTCCAGGGGGCGCTCCTGGGTGCCTTTGCCATCAACCTCTTCGGCGCCATCCAGCTCCGGAAGCTCCACGCCAGCACGGAGCGGGTCCTCGATGGCCTCCTCGAACCCCTCCTCTCGTGCTGGCTATCCCGGGGCTCCCGGGATGTACCTCCCCCCCTCGCGCCTGCCTCACGTCTCGACGGAGCTGCGATCAGGTAGAGAGGCGCCGGAACTCCACCGGGTCGTGGGCGCAGAAGATCCGGATCTCTCTCCCGTGCCGGCGGCTCAGCGCCCGGAGCCGCGCCTGGTTGGCAA
>JANWXX010000341.1 GCA_025057345.1 Polyangiaceae bacterium
CATAACGCCCGCTCGCCACAGGGGGCGACGATCCATGGCGAGGGGATCCGTATCGGCATTGTGGATACCGGGATCGACTACCTCCATGCGGCCTTTGGAGGGCCCGGTACTCCCGAGGCATTCCAGCAGAATGACCCCACGGTGATCGAGCCGGGAACCTTCCCCACCGCGAAGGTGCTCGGGGGTACGGACTTCGTAGGGGACACCTATGACGCCTCGCAGCCCGGGAGCGTACCTATCCCCGACGACGACCCGCTGGATTGCCAGGGACTCCAAGGGATGAACATCGCCGGGGGTCACGGTACCCACGTCGCCGGGACAGCCGCTGGGCTTGGGGTTCTGGCCAATGGGGAAACCTTTTATGGTCCTTACGAGCAGAGCCTCAACCCCAGCCAGTTCCGCCTGGGACCGGGAGTAGCTCCTCTGGCGTCCCTCTATGCCCTCAAAGTGTTCGGGTGCAGCGGTTCGACGGCAATGACCAACGCTGCTCTGGAGTGGGCTGCCGATCCAGACGAGGACGGTGACTTCAGCGATCGCCTCGATGTGCTCAACCTTTCCCTTGGAGGAGCCTACGGCCTTAGCTCTCTCACCGAAGTCGGAATCATCAAGAACCTGACCGACCTTGGAACCTTCCTGGCCGTCGCTGCAGGGAACGAGGGCAACACCTTCTATGTGACCGGCTGGCCTTCCACGGCTACTGAGGCCCTCTCCGTTGCAGCGACTACGGATGCGATCTCGTTCCAGGCGTTGACGATCCTGTCTCCCCCGGCGATCGCAGGAGATATTGCCTGTCTGGAGGGAGCCTTCACCAAGCCCCTGGCGCTCACCGGTGCTGTGGAAGGAGACCTGGTGGCAGCAGAGCCGGCCCTTGCCTGCCAGCCTCTCACCAATCCGGAGGCCATCCAGGGCAAGATCGCCTTCATCGATCGGGGAACCTGCACCTTCGTCAAGAAGATCCAGCATGCCTTCGTGGCCGGTGCCGTCGGTGTGGTGGTGGCGGATCGAGAGGAGTCGGATGTCCCCTTCGCCATGGGGGGCGACGGTACCGAGGTGGATATCCCTGGCGTCTTGATTCGTAAAGTGGATGGGGACGCGATTCGGGAGCAACTGGCCCAGGGGGTGAAGGTCCGTATGGACCCAACCAAGCAATTCGTTACCAGCCTGAGCGCTGACCAGATGGCAGGCTTCAGCTCCCGTGGACCTCGTACAGTGGACAATGCCCTCAAACCCGAGATCGGTGCCCCTGGCGTCGCCATCGATGCTGCTGGCGTCGGCACCGGGAACGGCCCCCGTCAGCTCCAGGGCACCTCCATGGCTTGCCCCGTGGTGGCTGGCGCTGCTGCCTTGATTAAGCAGGCCAATCCGTCGTTCTCTCCCGCTGAGATCAAGGCTGCCCTCATGAACACCACGGCCCCAGGACTAGGGCCCCAAGGCGAGGCGGTACCCGTCTCCCTGCTGGGGGCGGGGAGGATTCAAGTTGACCTCGCTCTCTCCCCGCCGTTCACCGCAGCGGCCGTCGAGCCTCCAGGAGCCGTTAGCGTCGCGTTCGGTGCGATCATCACCTCCAAGCCAGTCACCGAGCAGCGCGCCGTCGAAGTGACCAACCATGGTGACAGCGAGCTCATGCTTCAAGCGACAGCCCAGCTTACCTACGAGACCTCCGGGATCAACCTCGCCGTCGATCCTCCTACACTCCTGGTACCTCCTAAGGGGAAGGCTACGGCACTCCTCTCCCTCTCAGTGAATCCGGAGCTGCTGCCTGCCCCTACGCCAGACCCTCTCACCCCTGAGAAAGCTCCTTACGTCAACCAGCCCCGCCATTTCCTCACCGAGGCCGGTGGCCATCTGACCTTTTTTGGCAACGGGTTCTCTGCTCGTGTTCCCTTCTATGCGATCGTTCGTGCTGCGGATGAGATCAAAGCGGTTCCAACCCCTCTCTGCAGCAGCTCCCTCGACCAGCCGATCCTGCTGCCTCTCGAAGGGATATCCACCAGCAAGGTACCAGTGACCACGGCCTTCGAGCTAGGGGCTGAGAGCCCTCCCAAGGGTTCTGCGGGTTCCCCCTCCAAGATGGGAGATCTGCTGGCGGTTGGGGTTGCTAACAATCTCCCCGTGGCTGACTCTTTCGAGAGCGCCTCCGTCTACTTCGGCATCGTGGTCGACGGCCAGTGGACCACCCCCGCCATGGGTCCTCAGAGTGTCGTAGGAATCTACATCGATACTAACGAGGACAAGAAGGCGGACTACGCTGTACTCGTCGAGCCCCTGCGGCGCCAGCCTCCCTACTTCGACGTGCTGACCGCCTCCACCTACAACCTCAAGAACGGTCAACAGGGGCAGCCTCGCTTCCTCAATATCTTCCCCCGGGATCAGGTCGAGTCTCATCCCTTCAACAACAGCGTCCTCGTCCTGCCGGTCACCCTCAGCTCTATCGGCCTCAACAAGACGAATCCTCGCTTCTACTACCAAGCCTTCTCCGATCTGAATTTTCCCCAGTTCCACTCGGATCAGACCAAGTGGGTTGCCTATGACCTCGGAGCGGTCGTCATCGACACTGCAAAGGGAGGGCGGGAAGGGAGGCCGGTCTACGACGGGAAGAAGGCTGTCCAAGTGCACCTAGGCCCCGGTGCGCAGCCAGGGCAGCTTCCCAAGATTCTGCTTCTCCATCACACCAACGTAGCTGGTCAGCGCCATCAGATCGTGGACCTCAACGCGCTGATCTCCAGTGAGGAAGCGGATCTGGAGATTTCTCTGGCTGCTGATGTCCCTCGTGAGGGCGTTGTTACTGCCACGGTGAAGAACCAAGGTCCAGCGTCGGCGAAGCATGTCAAGCTGACCCTGGATCTAGGGGGCGCCACCCTCGTGGAGGCCAAGACGTCAGCAGGAAACTGCACCATAGGCATCGTGGGCTCTTGCGAGCTGGGCGAGCTAGCCGCTGGGGAGCAGGCCACCGTCGAGCTCAAGGTACAAGGGTCGGGGAAGCTAAGGGTTTCCGCGGAAGCTTCCACGAACGTATGCGATCCTGTGGCAGAGAACAACCGAGCTCAGTTCACCACCGAGGGGGAGGGTGGCAGCGGAGGAAGCTCCGGAGCTGCAGGTGCAGCAGGCCTTGCCGGCGCAGCAGGGTCAGCTCCTGGCATGGTGAGCCCTGCATTGGGTCCGTTCAGTGTGGGTGGCGGCTGCGACTGCGAGGTTGCAGCGGGTAGGGACAGAACAGGTGAGGGAGCGCTGCTCGCGCTGGGCCTAGTGACAATCCTCCGACGACGGAAGCGGGACGATGGCTGAGTCAAGCGAGCATAACGAACAGATGGCTGAGTCGAGCGAGCATAACGAGCGGTTGGAGCGGCTGGATCGGGCCTTCAGCGAGTTGATCCCTCACAACCGGGCGCTGGGGCTACGCTTTGTCGAGTACGCTCCAGGAGAGGCAACGATGCGACTCCCTTACCGGGACGAGTTGGTGGGCGATCCCTCCAGCGGGGTGCTCCATGGGGGAGCGATCACGGCTTTGCTGGACGCAACGTCGGGGGCAGCGGTTTTTCTAGCGATGCGCGAGCCAGTCCCCATTGCTACCCTCGATCTGCGCATCGACTACCTGAGACCAGCAACCCCAGGGATCGACGTGATCGCTCGGGCCACCTGTTACCGGTTGACCAGCAACGTCGCCTTTGTTCGGGCCATCGCCTACCACCAGGGGGATGAGCAGAAGCCCGTCGCCGCGTCAGCAGGCTCGTTCATGGTGGGCACACGGGGCACTTGGGCTTTCCGCGCATCACAGGAGGAGCAGGAAGGGTCATGAGCCAGGTTTCCCAGTTGATGACGGAAGCTCGGCGTCGGGGAGAACTCAGTCCGCTGCTCACGGCCATCCCTTATGCACGTTTCCTTGGTCTCACCGCCTCGTTGGAGGGCACCTCCGTGGTCTGCCGCCTCACCTATGCCGAGCACTTGATCGGGAACCCGGCGCTCCCTGCACTCCATGGTGGTACCGTGGGGGCCCTATTGGAGTCTGCGGCAATCTTCCAGCTTCTTTGGTCTCAAGAGTCCAAAGGGGTTCCCAAAATTATCACGCTGACTGTGGACTACCTCCGTTCCGCTCGCCCCATGGACACCTTGGCCCGGGCTCAAGTCACTCGCCAAGGTCGGCGAGTCGCTTCTGTGCGCGCCATCGCCTGGCAAGAGGATGAGGAGAAACCTGTGGCTACCGCCAACGCCCACTTTCTCCTGAGTAGTTGAGTTCGCCAATCGTTGCAGCACCTATGATCTCTCGCGAACCCCGTGAGCTGGTGATTCAACCCTGGCGCTCTTTCTCTCTGGAGGAGTTGCGGGAGATCTGGGCCTACCGGGGGTTGCTCTGGGTGCTGGCTTGGCGCGATGCCAGCATTCGTTACAAGTACACTGTCCTGGGGGTTCTGTGGGCCCTGCTCCAACCGGTGGTGCAGGTGGCCCTGTTCACGGTTATCTTTCATCGAATCGCTGGCCTCGACTCCGGGGTCGGCGTACCTTTCGGGCCCTTCGTCCTCTCGGGGCTAGTGCTCTGGAATCTCTTCAGCGCCGGGGTGAATGCCGCAAGCGACAGCCTGGTGAGGGATGCAAATCTGCTGGCTAGAGTGTACTTCCCCCGGGTGATCCTGCCGCTCTCGTCCTTGTTGGCACCGCTTCTGGACGGTTGTGTGGCTGCTGCGTTGTTGCTGTTCGTATTGGTCTACCACGGGCGTCTGACCGGGGTGGGTGCGCTTTCGGTACTCCCACTGGCCATGTTGACAATCCTAGCAGCAACGGGGCCCGGTTTGGCACTCTCTGCCCTCACGGTTCGCTACCGTGATTTGCGCCATGCACTGCCCTTCCTCCAGCAGCTCCTACTTTACGGAGCGCCGGTCTTCTATCCACGCAGTGCGGTGCCGGAACAGTTCCGTGTCTACCTCGATTTGAACCCGATGGTTCCCGTGATGGACGCCCTCCGGTCTACGCTCTTCGGGCTGCCCTTCGAGGGCCAGAGGCTGGTCCTAGCCACCGGAGAGATCCTGCTCTTGTTGATGTTGGGGTACAGTTACTTTCGCCGGGTAGAGCGCACCCTCGCGGACGAGCTTTGACTTTCACCATGCTACCGTGTTGATCCAGCGTGAGGCAGAAGACGGATGCGTGTGGCAGTGCAGGTCCGGGGGCTCTCCAAAGCCTATGCCCTTGGGCAGCGTGGGGCAGAGGATCTGAGGGCGACGCTGGTGCGAGTGGCAGGAGCGCCGCTCCGTTGGCTCCGTGGCGAGCGTAGATCTAGGCCTGCACCATTCCTTGCGCTGCAAGAGGTGAGTTTTGACGTCGCACCGGGGGAGGTGCTGGGGGTCATTGGCCCCAACGGAGCCGGGAAATCCACGTTGCTCAAGCTATTGGCAAGGATCACGGCTCCGACGGCAGGGGAGATCCGGCTACGAGGCCGAGTGGCGTCGCTTTTGGAGGTGGGGACCGGCTTTCACCCAGAGCTGACTGGACGAGAGAACATCTTCCTCAACGGAGTGATCCTGGGGATGACGCGAGCAGAAGTGCGAACCAGCCTGGACGAGATCGTCGCCTTCGCTGGAGTAGAACGCTTTCTGGATACCCCAGTCAAGCACTACTCCAGCGGGATGTATGTGCGGCTGGCCTTCGCCGTGGCAGCGCATCTGCGAT
>JANWXX010000342.1 GCA_025057345.1 Polyangiaceae bacterium
CAAAGTCGGGGTCTTCCTAGGTTCTGCCACAAGCGTTGTCGCGGGCCTCACCATCCTGATGACCCTAAGCCCAAAACAGGAGGTAAAGACTACCGATGAAGACATCGAGATCCGCATCGACCTCCCTCGATTCGCCGAGGGGTTTCGGGTAGAGCCCTGGATGGCCCAAGGGTGGATGCTAGGTCGCTCCCTCCAAGAGCTGGATCTACGCAACCGTTGTGGAATCAGCGTTCTAGGAGCCCATCGAGCTGGACGCGACGCTCACCACGGGCTAGAGCCAGTAGGCGCCTCGTACACCCTCCGAGAGGGCGATATCCTGCTCCTAGTAGGCACTGAGGAAGACATCGAGCGCTTCCTAGAGCTCTCCTCAAGCATTTCCGACAGCAGCGCCCCTCCCCCCCTCAGCAACGAGGGGTTCCAGGCGGAGGGTTGACTGAGAGCAGAGGTGGCGCGGATCCAGCCGCTGTTGTATGGGGCCTGCTGATGTCTCGTCTGGCGGTATCCCTGCTGCTAGTGGCCTTTCTTCCCTTCGGATGCAACTCCAAATCCTTGGAGGAGCGGGCCAGGCAGATCAATTCCGCGACCCTTGGTCCCGGCAACCTCACCCGGGAGGATGCCGCTAAAGTCCTAGCCAGGGTAGGTGACCGCACCATCACCCTTGGGGACTATGCTGCCGCTCTTGAGCGCATGAACGAGTTTGATCGCATGCGTTATCAAGCTCCAGAGAAGCGAAAAGAGCTGCTCAATGAGATGATCGACTTCGAGCTGCTCGCCATCGAGGCGAAGCGCCGCGGCCTCGACAAGTCGCCAGAAGTCGAGGAGGCTACACGACAGATCCTCCGGGATGCGCTCCTAGCCGAGGTACGCCAGGGTCTTCCGTCCCTCGGGGATATCCCAACCGCCGAGGTGCGGGCCTACTACGAGGCCAACCGTGCTGACTACCGAGAACCAGAGCGCCGCCGAGTTTCTGCGATCATCCTCCGGGACAAGGCCGAGGCAGAGAAGCTGCTCCCAGAGGCAAAGAAGGCGACCGCCCTAGAGTGGGGGAAACTGGCCCTCAAATACCTGGAAGGCCCCAAACCTCCCCCTACCACCCCTATCGAAATGGCCGGGGATCTAGGGATCGTCAGCGCCCCCGACGACCCCCGTGGAGCCAACCCCAACGTCCCCCCCGAGGTGCGGGCCGCGGTCTTCGAAATCAAGGGAGATATCGGTACGGTCCTTGACCGGGTCGTCCCTGCCCAAGGGCGCTTCTACTTGGTCAAGATGGCCGGTCGTACGGCCGCCCACGAGCGGAGCTTTGCCGAAGCTGAGCGCTCCATCCGGGGCAAGCTGATCCAACAAAAAATCGAGGCCCGCGAGCGCGAGCTTGAGGAAGAACTCAAGAAGAAATACCCCCTGCTCATCGACGAGGCCGCCCTCGCTCAGGTGAAGATTCCAGGGTTTCCCTCGGAAGTACCTCATGCAAGTGCGATTCCCTCTTCCTCTGCTCCCCGCCACTGAATCACATCTTTCCGATTGGAGATGGCAAATCCGCCATGCAATCACCTCTCTGGATGCCCTGGAGCGCGCTCTCCCTCTGACCCCTGAGGAACGCGCCGGTGCGCTCCGCGCCCAACGGCAGGGTCTCCCCATCTCCATCACCCCCTATTACCTCTCCCTCTGCGACCGGGACGATCCCCACTGCCCTGTGCGCCTCCAGTGTGTACCCCGGGTCGAGGAGGAGGAAGAAACCCCCGGAGATTTGGAAGACCCCCTCGGCGAGATCGCTCACGAGGTCGCCCCGGAGCTGGTCCAGCGCTACCCGGACCGAGCTTTGCTCTTGGTGACCGATCGGTGCGCTGTCTACTGCCGCTTCTGCACTCGCTCCCGCATGGTCGGCGACGGGGGTGGCCCCCGGAGCCTTGACCGCCTCGAAGCAGCCTTCCGCTATCTGGAGCAGCACTCGTCCATCCGTGACGTCATCGTCTCTGGAGGTGACCCGCTGGCCATGAGCACCAGCCGTCTGCTCCCCATCCTGGAGCGACTTCGTCGTATGGAGCATCTAGACACCATCCGACTGGCGACTCGTGTTCCGGTGACCCTGCCTCAGCGAATCACCCACGAATTGGTCGATGCACTACGACCGCTACACCCGCTCTGGATCATGACCCATTTCAACCACCCAAAGGAGCTCACTCCCGTAGCGGTAGAAGCTTGCCAACGTCTGGCGGATGGGGGCTTCCCGGTGATGAATCAGACGGTACTGCTCCGCGGGATCAACAACAACGCCACCACGCTGGAGCAGCTATTCCGAGGGCTGATCCGGGCGAGGGTGCGCCCTTATTACCTCCTCCAAGCGGACCCAGTGAAGGGGACTGGTCACCTTCGGACTTCCCTCACCGAGGGGCTCCAGATCATGGAAACGCTCCAGGGGCGGCTCACCGGGATTGCCCTACCTAAGTACATCGTCGATACACCCGGAGGGATGGGGAAGGTGCCCGTGCTCCCCGATTACATCGTGGCCCGACGCCCTGGCGAAACCGATCTGCGCACCTACCGCGGCGTTACTGTCACCTACCGCGACCCCCGATGAGATGAGTCTCACCCTCGGCTCCAGGGGCTCCCCCTAGGGTACGCGAAGATGCGTCCTGCGATATAGCCTCGGTTTCGGGCTAGGATGCAAACTATGCCCGTGGACAAGCGAATTCTGCTGGCGACCTCCGGGGTTGCGGTGGGGTTGGGGTTGCTCGGAGGAGCCTACCTACTCCACCGGAAAACCCCTCGCCCTCCCACCTCATGGCCCACGCCACCTCCCTCCGCTAGCGTGGGACCCGCCCTCGAAGAGCTGGGGAGCAAGCATCCAAACCTCAAGAAGCTACTGGAGGACCCGAAAATCGGAAGCGTCCTCAAGGAGTTCGCAGAGGCTTACAGCACGGGTGGTGTACCGAAGGCCAAGGAATTCGCACGAGAGCGGGGCTTCATGAACGGAGCCGACGACATCACCCTCACGGTGCTCACAGAGAACGACGAAACTGCTGAGTTGGAGGCATCTCTTCGAGAACTGAAAGCAGAGATCGTGGGCCGCGGCGATAGCCAAGTGGACATACAGATCCCCTGGACGGTGGTGGAAGACGAAGCTCGCAGCGGGCGTCCCCCGGAGGAGCTCATTGAGAAAGTTGCCAACCTCAAGAACGTCCGTGGCGTACTGCCGATGGATCGGCCGGAGAAGAACCAGAACCCTTTTGGCCGTAGCGGCCGGTCGGCAGAGGGGGTGCGGGTGACGCACGCCGATCGGTGGCACAGCGCAGGGTTCAAGGGGGCCGGGGTCAAGGTGGGCATCCTCGACCCGGAGGTATCGAAATCTGCCCAGTTCCTCGGGACCGTCCTCCCCAAGAATACCCCTATCTTCCTGGGGGGGTGCGTTAACCGGCAAGGGATCAGCATCGACGATGAGGGAATCCACGGGCCGGCGGCTGCAGAGATCGTCCACGCCATGGCACCGGAGGCCCAACTCTACCTGGCCTGCTCTCTGGGGGACGACGATGCTGCGATCAATTGGCTAGTTCAGCAGGGAGTGAGGATCATCTCCTACTCAGCGGGAGGCATCTACGGCCGACGCAACGGGACCGGCCGTTCCCAGGATCGGATCAACCGCCTCGCTCGGCAAGGGATCCTGTGGGTCAATGCTGCAGGGAATGACGGAAAGACATTTCACCGAGGACAACTTGCCGGGGGCAGCGGATGGCACCAGTTCGCGCCAGGCAAGGGAGCGATGGGGTTCAAGACGAAGTCCGCAACTGGATCCATCAAGGCTACGCTGATCTGGAACCATTGGGATCAGGCCTTCATCTCTGATTACGATCTCTTCATCTTCGACCGGCAGATGAACGAGATCGCTCGTTCGGCCAATCGCAACACAACAATCCGCCAACCGATGGAAATCATCTCGGCGCGACTCAAGCCCGGGGCCCAGTACTTCATCGGCATCCGGGGGAACCAGAGTGCGCGCCCTGCCAGCTTCATCCTCAACATTCATAACGCAGGCTCTATTGAGTACCCGGTTCCCTCCGGCAGCTTGGGGCAGCCAGCGGATGCGGTGGGGGCCTTGTCCGTCGGAGCCGTCTCCTGGGATACCACCCGACTAGCCCCCTACAGCAGCCGCGGCCCCACGGAGGACGGACGATTGAAGCCGGAGATCTCCGCCCCCACGGAGGTGCCCAGCCTCGTCTACAAGGGGAACTTCGCCGGTACCTCCGCAGCAGCGCCCCACGTTTCCGGAGCTGCCGCACTGGTATGGGGGCGCTACCCGCAGTTCACCCGAAACCAGGTGGTGCATTTCCTTCTGAGCCGGGCTCGGGATCTAGGCCCCACCGGCCCCGACAACGAGTACGGCCACGGCTACCTAGATCTAGGCGACCCAGGCACCAGCATCGCCTCAGTGCCCCCCACAGCAGTCCCCACCACACTCCCCACGGCAGTCCCCACCACGCCTCCCCAAGTTCCCCCCACGATCACGGTCCCTACGACACCACCGACAACCACAACCCCCCCAATCCCTCCAACGCCACCCCCCGCTCCCGACGACCAAGAGGAAGGAGGGCTTTTCTATACAGTCATCACGGTGCTGATCCTAGCAGCCCTTGGGGGGTTGATTTTTGTCGTTGGGCTCCTTGCCCTAGCGATCTCATTGATCCGAGGTGCTCGGCGCCCACCCCCTCGTCCTGCCCCTTCCTTCGTCCCCACGCCGAGACTCACCCCTGCGGCTCCTCCCTTCGTCCCACCCTCGCAGCCCCCACCGGGGCCGCCGGGGGGCTTCCCGCCGGGGGGTACGGTGATCTCCACCGGGCAGAGCTGGACAGCAGCGCTGGTGTTGTGCTCGGGGCCCAGCGCGGGGGCTCGGTACCGGCTGCCCCCCGGGGTATTCACCATTGGCCGTTCCCCAGGCAATCAGCTGGTCATCGCAGATGCCCTGGTTTCCTCACGCCATGCAGTCGTCCGAGTCGACGAGCAAGGTTGCTGGCTGGAGGATGTAGGCTCACGCAACGGAGTCTTCGTCAATGGCCAGCGGGTTCAGCGGCACTTTCTCCAGCCCGGGGACGTGGTGACCATCGGGCCGACCCACCTCCGCTTCGAGGTGGTCTGACCTCAGGACATCAACGACACCAGAAATCCGCCGAAAGCATCCAAAGCTCTGCTCACCGCATCTTCTGCTGAACAAACTACCTCCCACGAAAGATCGAGGTCTTCTTGACCTGTCGTCCTCCTTATCCTCTCGTTGCCTTGCTCTGGTTCATCCTCTCCCCCCAAGACGTTTTGGGTCAGCAGGCCATCGTGTCTCTCCCGTCCGCCGATGTGACACCGCGAGGAGAGTTCTTTGTGATGCAAGAATCGCAGGTACGCACCTGGTCCCCTAAGCCTTACTGGAACACGACCAACTTCTGGTGCTTTGGCCTCGGATACCACACGGAGCTCGCCATTACCACACTCAATATTGGAATTCCCCATAATCCATCAGCAAGTCTTGCCAACGGATTCAAAACCGCTCTTCCCGTGCTCACTGAGGAGCTCCCCCGGGCTGATATCAATAGGAGTTACGCACCCAGGGCCAAGTGCCTGGGAACACTGGGGTTTGCAAGGAAGGTCCGGATGGCCTCACGCAC
>JANWXX010000343.1 GCA_025057345.1 Polyangiaceae bacterium
CTTGTCCTTGGATGTGGTCATCGGAGGGTAACAGCCCGACATTCCTCAACATTCCTGGGTGGGTGCGTAACCCCTACTTTGTTAACTCACTTGCGCTTGCTCTCATTGCCCTAGCCGGTGGAGCCGAGCTGAAGCTGGAGGTGCTTCAGGCAGAACTTAGGAGCATCAGTGTTGGCAATGCGCTTCATGTGGTCATTGGGGCACCAGCAATGGCTCTGGTGTTCTACCTGGCACGGCCGATGATTCCCTTCACCCAGCAACTTACCTCCTCAGCGTTGCTTGGAGTCGCCATGCTCTGGGGAGTCATTGCAATTAGCTGAAGCCCAGCAGCGACCTTGGCCATCCTGTCTCAAACCCGCGCCAGAGGGCCAGTCGCCAACAATGCCCTGGCCTTCATTATGCTCTCCGATGCAGTGGTGGCAGTCTTCTTCGCGGTAGTGCTGGCCCTAGCCAAGCCCATGATCGATCCTAGTCTTGAGCTCTCGACCCGGGAGATCTACGCCCTAGGGCATGAGCTTCTAGGCAGCATTGCCGTGGGGACTACCATGGGTCTTTTGTTGTCTGCCTACATGCGGCTTATCGGCGCCCAAATGCAGCTTGTCCTTCTTGCCCTGGGCTTTGTGCTCTGGGAGACCCTGCGTTATCTCCACTTTGACACCTTGCTCACCTTTTTGGTCGCTGGCTTTGTGGTGCAGAACTTCTCCCAGCAAGGACCATTGTTCCTCCACGCAGTCGAGCGGCTCAGCAGTGTTGTATTCGTGCTCTTTTTCACCTCTGCAGGCGCGCACCTCGACCTACCGCTGCTTGGAAAGATGTGGCCCGTTGCCCTGCTCCTCGCTGGCTCACGCGTGGTGATTGCTGTGATCACAAGCAAGCTCTCGGGGCATCTGGTGGACGATCACCCTATGGTGAAAAAGTGGGGCTGGTCGCCGCTGATCTCCCAGGCAGGCCTGACGCTAGGCCTAGTACTCATCCTGGAGCGAACCTTTCCGGCCTTCGGGGCGGACCTTCGATCGCTGGGCGTCGCCACTGTTGCCATCAACGAGATGATCGGCCCGGTGATCTTCAAGTTCGGCCTGGATCGCGCTGGCGAAACCTCTCCAAGCCACCAGCCTACCCGTACCACGGCGTAGGCAAGGAAAAGCAAGGAACAACTTCCCCGAAGGATTCAACATATGTCCCCCAAACACAAAACGTTCCCATCTCTTGCCTTGCGGTTGCTCTCGATCTTGTTGCTCACAACTACGTTGGTTTGCCAAGTGAGCTGTGGTGACGAAACCGAATCGGTCGATACCTCGGTCTGTGCTTCAGGTACTCGCTGGATCGGAGGGGATGACGGATCTCCTCACATGCATCCGGGGAGGGATTGCATCGCTTGCCATACCCGCGAGGGAGAGGGCCCTCGCTTTACCATCGCTGGTACCTTCTATGGAGCCTCCGGGCAGGCAGACGACTGCTTTGGGGCGAGCGGCGCGGTCATCGAGGTCACCGATGCCGCAGGCAAGATCGTCTCCCTGGTCAGCAACCCGGCAGGGAACTTCTACACAAAGGATGCAGTACAGTTCCCTATCACGGCCAGGGTGACGTTCAACGGGAAAACCCGCCAGATGTCCACCCCGGTCAGCACGGGAGCCTGCAACTCCTGCCACACGGTCCAGGGAGCCCAGGGGGCACCTGGCCGTATCGCTTTTCCCTAGGCAAGTTCACCGGAGCGGCGTGTCGTCCAGGCTCTCCTCCTGCCTTGGCCTCTCCTCTCCCCCAAGCAGCGCGCCGCTCCCTCCCGTAGCTCTCGTCCAGTTTCTCGGCTGCCTCCCTCGCGAAAAGCATGCACATTGATCACGTAGGACCGGAGCAGGTTCTACCTCACTCATCCCTGGGGAGCGGCGGGGGTTTCTGCCGGCTGGAGAATTGATTCAATACGGCTGGCGGTGGCGGCAGTGGCGGAGGACGCTGCTTCTTCGTAAGTCCGCCTCGAATCTTAGCCAACCAGGCCGCATCGACCTTTTGGCTAGCAAGGGTTCTGCGTACCTCCTCAAGCCAATCTTCGTCGACCTCGATAGTCTTGTTGTTCTTGGCATCTTGTTCGTCGAGAACTCCTGCCTCAATGAGCCATTCCGTATCAACTTCGATGGTACGAGTTGAGGACATGACCTCCCATGGTACCACTTCTCTCTTGTTTTCACTCCTGAACCTAACACCCTGGCAGACTCAGCACAGAAAAAGTCGTACCCTGCAGTCGGGATACCTACCCTGTCTGCCACAGGGAGAAGGTTGGCTTGACGTGGCTACGATGAGGTGGATGAGCCTGCCAGGAGGGTCGCCTTGAAGGCCATGAAGTTGGCGGCGCAGCCTGGGCCCCCCCCTCGCTGCGCTTCGTTCTCCGACGAGGAGGCAGTGCGTCGCTACGAACGAGCCATGCGAGTCCATCGGGCTCAGACAGAAGCCTACGAGATCACCCCCCTCGAGGATCGGGTGGACGGTGCCTATCGGGTACAAGGCTCCGGCGGGGTGTACCTGGTCGATGTGGTGGATGGCACTGGTGAGGCAGACACCTGCACCTGCGTGGATTTCCTCACCAATGACTTGGGTACTTGCAAGCACTTGGAAGCAGTGCGCCGCGCTCTCCGAAACAACCGTACCCTGCGGTCTGCATACGAAGCGCTTGGCCCCCGCCCGACACGCCCCACCATCACGGTACAGGCGCAGGGAGGGTTGAGGCTGATCCGACGGGGTTTGTGGGGCAAGGCGCTGCAACACAGGGCTGGATGGCGCCAGGAACCGGACGGACGGATGACTCCCCTGGTTCCTGCTGCTCTGACGATGCCACCCGGAGAGGTGCGGGTGGTTCACGCCGCCGGGCCAGCCCATGCTCGGATAGTCGCCCGGGAGCAGCTCAACATCCGGCGTGAGCGGGTGAAGGCTGCCATTGAGGAGGGCAGGCTCCACCTGGACCGGCTAGCGGTGCCCCTGCTCCCCTTCCAACGAGAAGGTGCTGCTTATTTGATCGCACAGGGACGCGCCATGCTGGCAGATGATGTGGGGCTTGGGAAAACCCTCCAGGTGATCGCCGCATGCGAAACCCTTTGTGCGTATGGCGAGGCGGACCGGGTGCTGATCGTGGCCCCCGCCTCGACTCTGACCTTCTGGGTACGGGAGCTGGAGCGCTTCGCCGGCGCTGCCCCCGCGCTGCTCTCCGGCGACGGCCTCGCCCTGCGGACGGCCATGGCCTCCGGAGCCCGCTACAAGCTCACCAGCCACGAAACCGTCGTCCACCATGCAGACGCCTTCGCGGCCATCCAACCAGATATCCTTGTTCTTGACGAAGCCCAGCGCGCTAAGAACTTCCGCGCCCGCACTGCCGTCGCCCTGCGAAGCATCCAGGCCCGCTTTGTCTATGCCCTTACATCCCTCCCCCTCGACCGCCACCTCGACGACCTCTACGCCCTTGTCCAGCTCGTTGATGATCAGGTGCTGGCCCCTCTCTGGCGCTTCAACCTTGCCTTCTATGAGCAGGATGCTCGCGGATCCATCACCGGCTATAAGAACCTCAGCAAGCTCCGACTGCTCCTCGCTCCCCTGCTCGTCCGCCGTCGCAAGGAAGAGGTTATTGCTCAGCTCTTGCCCTTCACCCGCCAGAGCCGCTTCCTCCCCCTCCTCGCCGATCAGCAGGCTCGCTCCCGCCAACTTCTCGGCGAGTTGGCCGATCTCCTTGCCCTCCCCTCCCCTGACCCTTCTTCCCTCCTCTCCCTCGTCTCCGAGGCTCGGAAGGTCTGCGCCGACCCCTCCGTGCTGGCTCCAGATGACGAGACTCTCGGTTCCCCCAAGCTGGATGAGCTGGAGCAGATCGTCGAGGAGTTGGTCCGCCAAGGACCCCATCGAATCCTTGTCTTCTGCGAGCATGGCGAGCCGCTTCGGCGGGCCGCTGCCAGACTGCAGCGCCTAGGGCTGACTCCCCTACTCCTCGATCGCCCTCAGGACGAAGCTCGGCAGCGCCTGCTGGAGCGACGCTTCACCGACAGCGGTGAGGCTCTCGTCGCCCTGATGACAGATGAAGCCACTGCGAAACTCCAACTTCCCCAAGTGGGCTACCACATCCATCTGGATCTACCCCTAGGGCCTGCCCAACTCGAACGAAGAACTGCGGTGGGTCATCGTGCCAGGCATACCCGTGGACTCACAGAGCTATTCCTTTGCGCTGAAGCAGGCCTGGAGCGCTCCCTGGAGGCATCGCTCCTGCTGCGTCGGCCGCTCAACCCCTGCCCTCTGGAGCGAGCCCTGATCTCCGGTCGCCTGAATGCCGAGGCGTTGGGAGTGCTTCGGCGTCTGATTCATGACACACCCAGGGAAACCACGGCCAACGGTCCTCCGAAAACCCCGCCGGTGGCCCACCTGTCCCTTTCCCCTGTGCCTTCTCCGGTAGCAGTGGACCCAACGACCTCGATGTCGCCGGTCGCACTCCCGCTTCCCCTGACGCCGGAGCCGGACGAGCGTAGCCCCGACACCCAGCGGACTGGTGTCCAGCCGGAACCGGCAACCTCCTCCTTCGCTCGAGCACGAGAGCGACTCCGCTTGGCGTCGATAGTTCTCGACGCGGGCTTCCCCTGCGACGCTGCCCGAGCGGCCCACCAGGGACTCGCCCAAGCCCTTACGGTACTGTTGCGCCAAGAGCAGGGCAACCCCCCTGCCCACTTGGTCCGAGACCATCACGGGCTGGTAGCGGCCCTCTTCCGGGTGCTCGGTCCGAAGGGCAAGCTCCCTCCAGCACTCCATGGGACACTGGCAAGGCTCCACGACCTGGCAGCGCTGGATGACCAGGGCATCCACCTGGATGCTGCCCAAGCGCGAGATGCCATGGAGGAGGCGACCCAGTGGATCCAGCGTATTGAAGAGATGATCACCAAGCACGCTGGGTGAAACCTTCACGAAGAATCTTAGGGGTTCCAACGATCATCTCCGCGCCTTCCAGGTCCATTCAAGACGAGGATGCAGCGCACCGGGCCATGTTGCCCGAACTTGCAGGTTTGCAGGATCATGGACGTAAAAGGACAGCACAGTCGCCTCATGGACGTGAGGCGTACCTGTGCTTGAGAGGAGTCGAAGATCGAGGGAGAAGAGCCCCTCCGCGAGCCATCCGCCAGGGAAGGTCACCACTGCACAGTGGCGGCCTGGTTCCCCTGGAACCACCCCAGGAGCGGAGGAAAGCAGGCAGTATCCTTCTGCATCCAGCAGGGAGAGGAGAGGGATCACCTCGGCAGGGCGGAGCAGATCATAGTCCACCTCGACGGAAAAGGGACAGTGTGGGGTGGGAGCTCCTGGCTCGCCCTCTGCAGTGACGACGGCCACCCGCAGCAGCCGGACCACTTCATCCCCCGGGCAAGCCCCTCGACCTGCAAAATCGATGACGTGGGGGCTCTCTCCGAAAGCACCGCTCAGGTACTTCCGAAGTACCGGAGCTACAGGCCCCTCCGCCGCGACCCTTCCCCCCTGAAGCAGCAGAGCCCGAGAGCACAACCGAGCTACCGCGTTCAGGTTGTGGCTGACAAAGATCACCGTGCGCCCCTGGTCCGCGTCCGCCCGGAGCTTACCTAGGCCTTTCTTCTGGAAGACCGCGTCCCCCACCGCCAGCACCTCAT
>JANWXX010000344.1 GCA_025057345.1 Polyangiaceae bacterium
AGTCATGGGGCGGTGGAACTGGACGTGGACGCTCTCCGAGTGTCCGTTGAGGACCGGGACTCGGACGGTGGTGGGGGAAACGCCAAGGGTGGAATCTCCCAAGATCTTCCGGGTTTCGTTGACCATCTTTAGCTCCTCCTCGGAGTAGCCGTGGTCACCGGCCTTCCAGTCGGAGAGGAGGTTGAAGGCAAGGGCGCCGGGGAAGACGGTAGGGGAGAAGGGCTCGCCTAGGGCGATGGCGCGGGTATGCTGCCGGAGCTCTTCCATGGCAGCATGGCCCTTGCCGCTAGCAGCCTGGTAGGTGGAGACAACGATATGCTTGACGCGGGCGGCGCGGTGGAGTGGGGCCAGGGCGACAACCATTTGGATGGTGCTGCAGTTGGGGTTAGCGATGATGCCTTTGGGGTGCCGGAGGGCGTGGTCTGGGTTGACCTCGGGAACGACGAGAGGTACCTCCGGGTCCATGCGCCAAGCGCTGGAGTTGTCGATAACGACAGCGCCGGCGGAGGCCGCCGCAGGAGCCAGCTCGCGGGAGACGGAGGCACCAGCGCTGAAAAGGGCGATATCAACCCCAACAAAGGCTTCGGGGCGAGCGACCTCCACTGCGATAGATTCCCTGTGAAAAGAAACGGTCGTACCCGCTGAGCGGGGCGAGGCAAGGGCTATCAAGCGCTTGACCGGGAATTGTCGCTGCTCCAGCGTATGGAGCATCTCTCGACCTACAACCCCGGTGGCTCCTACAACGGCGACAGTGAAGGACATATCCGCTGTGTAAAGCAAATCGGAACGGCGCGGCAAGAACGCGCTTGGTACAGGCGTTACGGTGGTCACAGCATCGAGATCGGGTCGACATCGACGGCGACGTGAACGCCAGCGGGGAGTCTAGGCTCGGCCTCCTGAACGACCTGGGCAACGAAGCGCAGGGGGCGGCGCTCCCGGGCCTTGAGGAGGATTTGGAAGCGGTAGCGAGCGCGAAGCCGAGCAATGGGAGCTGGCGCAGGACCGAGGACCTCGACCTCTCCGAGGTGAACAAGAGTGGAGGCCCGTGCTGCAGCAGCAAGGTAGCCAGCAGCAGTACGGCATCGCTGCTCGTCCGGGGAGTCGATCCGGACCATCACCATGCGGGAGAAGGGTGGGTAGGCTAGCTCGGCGCGTGCCTGGATCTCCCGTGCCAGGAAGCCATCGACGTCGTGGTGGATGGCCGCCACAATGGCAGGGTTGTCTGGGTCGCGTGTCTGGAGGATCACCCTTCCCTGGATGTCACCCCGCCCCGCCCGCCCTGCTACCTGTACCAGAAGCTGGAAGGTCCGCTCGGTGGCCCGCAGATCCGGCATGGACAGGGCGCCATCGGCGTTGATGACCCCCACCAGCGTCACTCGGGGAATGTCGTGCCCTTTGGCTACCATCTGCGTGCCGATGAGGATATCGACCTCGTGAGTTCGTACACGCTCCAGGATGTCTGCCGCCTTGCTTCCGGAAGCAACGTCCCGATCCAGCCGCGCTACTCTTGCTCCGGGGAATGCCCGCTGGATGGTATCTTCTAGGCGCTCGGTACCGAGCCCTTCCAGGCTAACCTTGTGGCTACGACAAAGACGGCAGTATCCCTCGAAGCGTCGCTGATAATCGCAGTAGTGGCAGCGTACCAGGCCGGTGCTCCGGTGGAAGGTCAGCGCCACGGAGCAGAGCGGGCACATGGAGATGGCACCGCAGGATTCACACACCACGCTAGGAGCAAAGCCCCGGCGATTCAGGAACAGGATCACCTGCTCTCGGCGGTCCAGAGTTTCATGGATGGCCTCGTGAAGTGGTTTGGAGATCCTCGGGTCGCCGGACGGACCTCGCTCGGCCTTCCGTAGGTCGATCACCTCGACCTTCGGAAGCATCGACATTCTTCGTGCTCGACTCGGCAACCGGAGCCGGATAACCCGACCCTCCCGGGCCAAGTGCTCCGTTTCTAGGGAGGGGGTAGCGCTCCCCAGAATGCACACTGCTCCAGCCCGATGCGCCCTCAGAAGCGCCATGTCCCGAGCGTTGTAACGGGTGCCTTCCTCCTGCTTGAAAGAAGGGTCGTGTTCTTCGTCCACGATGATGAGACCCAGATTCGGAACCGGAGCGAAGATAGCAGAGCGGGCCCCGATGGCCACCGCCACCTGGCGACGCCAAAGTTGGTCCCACATCCTCCGACGATCCACTGGCGAGAGCCCTGAGTGGAGCACGGCTAGCCCATCACCGAATCGAGCCCGGAATCGGGCAACAAGCTGGGGTGTCAAGGCGATCTCCGGCACGAGCACCAGGGCCCCTCGCTTCAGCTCCAATGCAGATGCGATGGCGTGGAGGTAAACTTCTGTCTTCCCCGAGCCGGTGACTCCGTGGAGCAAAAAGGCCGAAGGAAGGGCTGCTCGCAGCGCCCGATCCACGGTTTCCATGGCAGCGCGTTGGGAATCCGTAGGCTCCGGTGCAAGGTCCCTGGTTACTGGATCGCGGAAGAACGGGTCCCGAGGAAGCTCTCGGTCCTCGACTCGCACCAAGCCAAGCTGCTTCAACCGCGATACTGCAGGCCTTGCGTTCTTCCAAGTATCCTCCAGACGTGCAAGGGGCGTCGCCCCATGTTCTCGAAGGTAAGATAGGATCTCGGACGCCTGTCCCTTGATGTCTTGTATCTCTGTTTCGGGGATCACTTCCACGAATTGCACTCGCTTCCCCACGGATTTCACTTGCAGCGTAGGCTCCTTTGCCTGCACTCGTTTTGCCTCCCCTTTGCTCAGTGTTGGAAGTGCCAGCTTCATCACTTCTCCCACCGGTACCAGGTAGTAGTTGGCCAGCTCCACAAGGAACCGGAGCAGCTCCGGCGGGACTATCGGCTCTGCATCCAGTACATCAACGATGTTCTTGATTTGCGCCACGCCGGCTGGCGGTCGCTCCGTGAGCTGGAGCGCTAGCCCCAACACCTTCCGGTTTCCCAGCTCCACCAGCACCCTGCTTCCAGGCGCCGGGGCCCCCAGCAGCGGCGGGATCCCGTAGGTCAGCGCGTGGGTTAGCGGCGCCGGTACGGCCACCTCGACAAACATCACCCCCTGCCTACGCGATCCGGCCGGGAGAGAGCAACTAGAAGGCCCCTCCCCCTGGCAGGCAGCAGGGGAAACTACGTTATGCTGGGCCATGTGCTTCGGTTTCTCTCTCCTTCTCGTCCCCCTCGCCCTGGTCCCCCTTGCCTGTGGAGATAACCCCGAGGAGAGCATGCCCCCGGCCTTCGCAGGTCGAGGGGGTGGCGGTCGCGGTAGAACCACCGGTGGGGTGGAAGCAGTGTCGCCGGATCCGATGGCATTACCGGGAGCGGTGGCGGTGGCATCGCTGGATCCGGTAGAGCGGGTGGAGCTGCGGGGGGAGGCTCCTCCGGAACTTCTAGACAGGAGGAAACCGGGGCAAGTGGGACGGTGCAGGGCAGCGAGGATGCACCGATGAAGCTGGTTTCGTATGCGCTAGACGACGGGAACTTCCCCAAGCAAGGGCCAGATGGACCGGCTCCTCGGCTATCGCCTCGTCCTGGTCGATGCGGACCTCCCCCCGCTGCTACGTCCTGGCGGCAGCTTTGCCCTGCGGCTCCGGCTGAGGGACGATGGCTGGGGCGCCCCAATTAATCCCAGAACTGCGGGTCTGGTGCTCCGCGGTGGGCAAAGGGAGCGCGGGCCCAGGGGCTACAGACTTGCAAGTGCTCCCGTAAGCATACTTAGTTCTTTCTTGGGATCGTAGTCGGTTGGACGCGGTACCAGAGATGACTTAACCCGGGGTCATGGTGCCTCTCCTGCTGGTTCTCTTCCTTGTGACTGCCTCTTCCCCTGCTCTTCCGGCAGCGCCGCCTCCTGCATCCACCTCCCATCTTCCTCCTCCTGCCGGGCAGGATGCAGGGTCTGCCCCCCCTCCCCCAGCGCTCACCGTGGGCTCTCCCGGGGCCACGCCTGCAGGGGGTACGCTTTGCTGCCTCACCTTTGAAGACTGCTCTCCGTGCTTCCCACGAGGGTCGCTGCCCCCATCGACAGCCCCCGAGTGGGCCTGCGTTGAAGGGAACAAGCGTCCATGAACCTCTTGGCAGAGAGGAGAGACGCCGGAGTCACATTTCCTATCGCGGTTGCGGTGGTGCTGCGACGAAGTGACGGTCGGACGCTGCTGGTTCGACGAGCGGAGGGGAGGCCCGCTGCCGGATACTGGACCCCGGTGACAGGCCAGCTGGAGCCAGGAGAATTGCCAGAGGATGCAGCTCGTCGCGAACTCTTGGAGGAGGTAGGTCTCCAGGCACGGGTCGGCCCGGAGGTTTACCGGTGTCGAACGGAAGGGGCTTCCTTCGAGCTACTCTGGTACATAGCGGAGCTAGAGGGCTCTTCTGAGCCGACCCTCGACCTTTCGGAGGTGGTCGAGGCCCGCTGGTGTACCCCGCAGGAAGCCGCCGCTCTCACTCCGATGTTTGCCCAGACACGAGCATTCTATGCAGAGGGAGGAATCCTGTAGTACCCCAGCGGGGGCTCATAGAATGCAGAGAACTTTGTAGTACCCTGGACCGTACGGGGCTCGGCCCTGGGATGGAGCGAATGGAGCGATGAGCAAAACCTGTTACCTCTTTGGCGGTGACCGGAACGATGGCGATGCCTCAATGAGGCCTCTGCTGGGGGGTAAGGGGGCCAACCTGGCAGAGATGGCCCGCCTCGGTATCCCGGTGCCCCCGGGGTTCACCTTGCCCACCGAAGTGTGTGTCGCTTATCTCCGGGGTGAAGGGCTTTCGCAAGCGCTCCGGGCCGAGGTTCTGGAAGCCCTTGCCTACGTCGAGATGCACACCGGCCGTCGTTTCGGTGACTCGCAGAGGCCCCTGCTGGTTAGCGTTCGTTCGGGGGCTCAGGCCTCCATGCCGGGGATGATGGACACCATCCTCAACTTGGGCCTCAATGATACTATCGTCGAGGGTCTTGCTCGCGCTACGGGCAACGGTCGCTTCGCCTTCGACGCCTACCGCCGCTTCCTCTCGATGTTCAGCGACGTGGTGCTGGGTGTCCCCAAGGAGCGCTTCGAACATCTGCTCGACGAGCCACGGCGGCGCATTGCCCAGGAGCAGAACCTGCCGCTACACTTGCTCAATGCCGAGCAGCTCAAGCACAAGATCCCCGACTCGATGCTGCCGGAGGACGTATTGCGGGAGGTGGTGGCTCAGTCGAAGAAAATTGTATGGGAAGCGACCGGTGCTCCTTTCCCCGAGGATCCTTGGGCTCAGCTCTGGTCTGCCATCGAAGCCGTCTTCCGAAGCTGGAACAATGAGCGCGCTCGGACTTACCGTGCCATGCATCGGATTCCCGACGCTTGGGGTACTGCCTGCACTGTGCAAGCGATGGTGTTCGGTAACTTGGGGGAAACTTCCGCCACCGGGGTTGCCTTCACCCGAGATCCCCGCACCGGCGAGCGCCGCTTCTTCGGCGAGTGGCTTCCGAATGCCCAGGGGGAGGACGTGGTAGCAGGCATCCGGACACCCCTAGGCATTACGCGCCGGGATGGTGGAGAGGATAGCTTGGAAGACCGCTTCCCAGAGGTGTTTGCAGACTTGGAGCGGACTT
>JANWXX010000345.1 GCA_025057345.1 Polyangiaceae bacterium
AGAAGCTCTCTTGCGCACCGCCGAGGACTGGGTGAAGGGGCGGGGGATGACCTCCCTACGAGGTCCCTTTAGTCTCAGCATCAACGAAGAGATCGGCTGCCTGGTCGAGGGCTTTGATACGCCGCCGATGATTCTTATGCCCCACCACCGCCCTTACCAGGGAGGCCTGATTGAGAAGGCCGGTTACACCAAGCTCAAGGATGTATTTGCCTGGAGCTACACCCCCAGCGAGGTCTCCCCCCGGGCCCGCCGCGCCGCCGAGGAGATCGAGCGCCTCCCGGAGGTCACCTGGCGCCCTATCGATCTCAAGCACATGGAGCGCGACATCCGGATTGGCATGGAGATCTTCAACGACGCCTGGGCCGACAACTGGGGATTTGTCCCCCTGACCGAGGCGGAACTCAAGAAGATGGCCAGCGACATGAAGCTCCTTCTCGACCCCGCTCTCACCATGATCGTTTTCGTGGAGGGCGAGCCTGCTGGAATCTGTATTGCACTCCCCGATCTCAACGATTCTCTTAAAGGTCTCGACGGCAAGCTCACCTTGGCGAATCTTGCTCGTCTCCTCTGGCGCCTCAAGGTAGTGCGCCCTCAACGCGCCCGTCTCATCCTCCTAGGCATCCGGCGTAAGCTCCGCCACGTTCGCAAGTATGCAGCCCTATCCGCCTTCATGTACACCAAGATCAACGAGATCGGGCGAAGGATCCATATCCGCGAAGCTGAACTCTCCTGGACGTTGGAGGACAACGGCCCTGTGAATGCCGGCATCCGGATGATGGGCGGCAAAATCTACAAGACCTACCGCATCTACCAGCGTGTCCTCTCCTAAAACTCGCTACTTCTCCTCTGGCCACTTCAGAGGGGAGAGGGCGGGGACAATGGCTTCTTCCGCAAGGGAACGAGGCGCTCCCCGAAGGCATCGTCGAGATGTTGCCAGAGCACCGGATCGGGGTGCTCTCGACCACCGAGAACCCAGGTCGATGCAGCACCGCACCCCCCTCCGCAAGAGGAGGCATGGAGGCACCCCTCGCAAAAAGCCGGGAGCTGCTTTCGGTATTCTGTAACAACTGGCGAACCCAGGAGGCCACGGATATCAACGCTCTCGTCCAAGAGGTCCACGTCTGCGAGAGGAGCATCGTGGAGGGTGCAATTGCGGAGACGTCCGTCGGGGCCTAGGGCAAATTCCTGGAACTTGGTGCCAATGGGGCAAAAGCCGAAACGAATGGGAGCATAGGCTTCAAGGTCGAGCATGCAAGGCGGCACTGGCATAGTGACCTCGAGGACAAGCTTTCCAGTTTGTGCGAAGGGAAGCGCTTGGTCGAAGGCGGCGATCAGATCGCTGCGCCCTGGCAGCAATGCTGCGGTATGGACCGTGGCATAGCCTGCGGGGCTGAAGCGGCTAAGCGCCACCTGCTCCACCCCAAGAGAAACCCAGAGGTCCAGAATCTCTCCGAGCCTCTGGGCGTTCTTCCGGGTGATCACCACGCAGCCAACCACCGGAACACCATGGCTACGGAGTGCCTCAATCCCGGCGAGAGTTCTAGGGAAATGCCCGGCTCCCACATGCTCCTCGTGAAGCGCCGCATCCGGACCGTTGAGCGTAATCTGCACGAAGCTGATCGGATAGGTCGCGAGCCTCTGGGCCAGTGCATCGGTGAGGACGCCACCGTTGGAGATGATCTGGGTAGGGATCAACCGCTCTCGGAGTAGGTCGAGGATCTCAAAGAGGTCGTGACGGGTGAAGGGTTCCCCGCCGGTGAGGGTGACCCGTTCCACAGGAATCACGTTGAGGAACCTCCGAAGGCGGCCCAGGAGCGCAGCCGTAGAGGGCTGGCGCATGGCCGCCCCATTGTCATCACGCCAAGCATTGTAGCAGTAATCGCACTTCTGGTTGCAGTGTGGCGTCAGCTCAACGGCAAGGCTATAGCCGTGGATCCCTGCGGTCATGGGGAGAGGATATGCCATCCTATCTGGCAGATCCGACCACTCCCGGAACTGGAGCCGTAGCTCACCGCAGGGTGACGACGGTGATGTTGTCACCCCCCTCCTGGGGGGAGCCGGGGCGGACACGAGCCACGCCGGAGCTGTTGCTCAGCACGCCTCGTACCGCCTCCCGAAGCGCTCCACTCCCCTGGCCATGGAGAAGAAATATCACAGAGCGCTTCCCCAGAGAACGATCAAGGAACTGCTCGGCCATACGGATCGCCTCATCTACCCGAAGCCCACGGAGATCGCAGGTATTGTCCGGGGTGCGGAGCAAGTTTTCCTCAGGGGCAGGCCCCCCTCGGCTCGACCCCTGGACCCGGTTGGGCCTGGAGGGGGAGGGAGTTGCCCGGGAGGGTTGCACCTCTCGGGCACGAACCGTGAGCTTGAGCGGACCTGCCGCCACTCGGAGCTGGTCCCCTTGGACCTCCATGACCTCCGCCTCCAACCGGAGCCTCGGAACATACACACGGGCTCCCTTGAAGAGCGTTTCCGGAGCTGCTGCGGGAGCGTCGTCCAAGGCGCGGAGCCCCTTGTCCAGTGAGCCCCCCAGGGCACTACGGGCAGCTACTTCGTTGATGGTGCGCTCCAGTTCCTTGAGTTCGCGAGCGTCAGGAGCCTTTCCCGAACGGAGTCTTGCTTGAACCGAGCGCAGCTCCTCCCGAGATCGGCGGATCGCTTCCAACAGCGCCTCTGCCTCCCGGGAGACGGCAGAACGGCTGCGGCTACGAAGCTGGGCCAGTTCCGCCTCCAGCTCCCGCTGCCGCTGCTCACAGGAGGCGCGAGTACGCTCCGCAGCAGCACGAGCTAGGTCGAGGGCGCGACGCTCCTCGTTGAGATGCACCAAGGTCTGCTCGAAGTCACGGGTTTCCTGGGGAAGGAAGCGCTCCGCCCGGTCGATTACGGCTCCGGGGATGCCAAAACGGCGAGCCACAGAAAGAGCAACTGAGCTTCCTGGTGCGCCGTAAACCACGCGAAAGGTAGGAGTCATCGTAGCCACATCGACACCAACCGATGCATTGAGGAAACGCTCGTCATTCAGTGCCAAAACCTTGAGCCCCTCGTAGTGGGTGGTGCAGGCAACGGCAGCCCTACGCTCACAGAGGTAATCCAGGATGGCAGCAGCTAGTGCCTCCCCTTCCCGAGGGTCGGTACCGGTGGCAACTTCGTCAAGGAGTACTAGGGCCCCCTCCCCTGCCTGCTCCAGGATCGCTGCTAGGTTGGTCACATGAGCACTGAAGGTGGAAAGGTTCCGGCGCAGGCTTTGTTCGTCCCCCATGTCAGTGAGCACCGCATCGAAGAGGCCCACCCGAGAACCGGGCGAACAACCCGCCGGAAGCCCGGCCCGGACCATCACCGCCACCAACCCCATTGTCTTGAGTGCCACCGTCTTCCCGCCGGCATTAGGCCCAGAGATCACCACCGCCTTCCCCGCCTCCGCCGATAGGTCGCTGGTCACCACGGTCGATCCATTCAGGACAAGCAACGGATGGCGAGCATCGCGCAGCTCCAGTACAGGCTCTGGCGCCAGGTCGAGGAAGCAGAGCCGAGCATCTAGCGAGAGCCGTGCGGTAGCAGCTCGGAGATCCGCCAAGGCCAACCCGTTGGCTGCTGCCAGCACACACGGGAGCTTCTCAACCAAGAGCGAGGTCAACCGGGCATAGATTGTCTCTTCCTCGCGGCGGACCTCGGACGCGATCACCTTGAGCCGGTTTCCCAGCGGGATCAGCGAGCGTGGCTCCACAAAAAGGGTCGCACCGGATCCACTCGCAGCATGGACAATCCCTGGAAAACGCTGGGCATCACTCCGCACCGGTAGCACAAAGCGCCCCTCCCGTTCGGTCCAGAAGTCGTCGTGGAGGATATTTCGGTGGCGTCGTATCAAGTCTTCCAGCTTGTGGATCAACTTGGCCCGGGCATCTCGGAATGCCGTACGGAGCTCTCGTAGCCTGGGGCTGGCATCATCCACCAAGAATCCATCGGTGTCGAAGGCAGCATTGAGTTCATCCTCCACCCCGTCAAGGCTTGGATCCAAAGTGCAAGCAGCATGAAGGGCAGGCATACGCTCGCGGCGGGCTGCCAGGTAGCGTCGCAATGTCCTGGCTGCTGCCAGCATGGCCGCTACATCGCGCAGCTCATCGGGACCGAGGGTGGCCCCCATTTTCAATCGCTCCAAGGCCCCCTCTACATCCCGAAAACCGCGTAGCGGCAGAGGTTCGCCGCGCTCCAGTGCTTCCAGTGCTTCACGGCCCTGCACCAGGGACGCCTGTACCGAGGCCCGATCCCCCTGAAGCGAAAGGGTTTCCGCCAGGCAACGACCTGCACGGGTAACGCAGCGCTCGGCGAGTGCTCCGAGCAGGCGTGGCCAATCCAGGTCACTCAGGGTCTTTTCTGGAAAGGAGTTCATGTTGGCTCGCGAGCTCAGGATACCCTGAGCCATGGCACTGCAGCCCATCAGGGGCAGGTTCGAGGGCGAGGCGTGCAGGCCCATACGCAACCGGTGGCTCGGACGGCTCTAAGGCCACAGCGGCGTAATCACCTGCCAACCTCGGGCTTACGGGGAGGACAGACCCTCATCCTGACCCGGAGGCGCGCATGAGCTATCCAAGTCAGGCTCTCGGGGAGAACGGGCAGCCAAAGGTGCCAGCAACCCCACAGCTCCTATTTCCAAGAGAATTGAGGTTTCGAAGGCACCCCTCGTGCCCTCGTGGTCGAAGCACCAGCCGGCCATCAGGTTTCCCACCGCACCTCCCAACCCGAATGCGACCGCCCCGAAAAGCGCTCGCCCCGTCGAGCGAAGGGAGGCCGGAATCTCTCGCTCCAAGTGGGCGATGGACGCCACAAAGAATACACCGAAGCCAAGCCCGTGGACGATCTGGAGCACCACCAACACCACCCCACCTTCCAGACACGTCATGGCCCACCAGCGAAGAGCGTTCACGAGAAAGCAGAGGATGAGAAGCCTCAGGGGGGATGTACAGCGCTGGAGATGAGAGAAATACCGCATCCCTAGAACTTCTGCTCCCACAGCCACAGCCAGGCTCGGGCCCACAAAGTCTTTCGAACCGGTGACCCGCTCCAGATGCAGTGCCAGAAACATCGTGTAGGGCGCGAACGATGCCCAATGAAGCCCTGCTGCACCTAGAAAGAGCACCAGCCCTCTCTGTCGAAGCAGCCCCACCGCTTCCCTTGGAGAGGGAGGCCTTGTGACAAGGCTCCCAGGTGCCCTCCGAGCTAGCATCACCGCCATCCCCGTAGCCACCAGAGCTGCGGTGAATCCTGCCGGAATCACCCAGGACGGCGCTACGCCTCGGGCCAGCGCCTGCCCAAAAGCAAGCGAGGTTACAACAAACCCAACGGAACCCCAAAGCCTAACTCGAGCGTAGGCCACTCCAGCACGCTGCGCCGCACCCACGGCTTGGGCGTCAATCAAGGGAGAGAGACTAGGACCGAAAAGCGCTTGGACGGCCATGACTCCCAGTGCAATTGGAAAGCTTCGGGCGCCGAAGAGCAGAGCCAAAGCCATCGCCCAGCTTCCAGTAGCCACCGCTAGCAACGTGGGCCCCCGACCGGAGCGATCGGCCAAATACCCCCACAGGGGTGGGAT
>JANWXX010000346.1 GCA_025057345.1 Polyangiaceae bacterium
GTTCGAGCCAGTCGAGGGAGTCGATCACCAGCGTCTTGTAGGGGTGCTCCTCATGAGTCAGCACCCGAATCGCCTCCAGAACCTCGATCCAAGTATGCGCCGTGGGGAAGCGTGCCACGTCGAGACCTACCGCACCCTCCTCTGCACAGAGAAAGATTGGATCCGGCGCCTGGGAAGCAAAGGTCGACTTTCCCACACCCTCCACCCCGTACAAGACCACCCGAAGCGGACGGAGGCCGATAGCACGGTTCGGCGCAAGGGCAGTGGGGTTCTTCTTGGTTGCGGTGGGGATAGCGTGCATAGCAGGCACCTCGTGATCCTCGATGGTAACGAGCTCTCTGCCCCATGCACGGGAAAGTAGGGACAAAAAATATCCTAACTTTAGGTATCCAAGGATGAAAAGACCCGTAGTTGCAAGGGTTCCAATCCCCCATATGGAGGAACGTAGGGAACTGAGGTTAGCGATGTAAGCCAGAGGGTAGAGGGTGCGAGCGATGACATGGGTGATGGCGAGAGCAGCAGCGTGGTCCGGGTTGGCACCAGCGAGGTGAGCGACGATCACGGAGGCAGCGAACGGTGCGAAGGACTCGAAGGCATTGTTGTGAGCAGCTTGGGCACGCTTTCCCCATCCCTCGAGGCGAGCTTGCTGGTCGCGGGGATGGTTGTTGTCGAAGCGCTCCCCAGATTTCAGGATGGCAACGATCACAAGTACTCGGGGGAACCAGATGAGCAGGAAGGCTAGGAAGACGCAAAGTAGTGGTATCGTCATAGCAGGCGAGTGTAGAGGACGTTGCAGTACGGGATGGTGGGCTCATTCCGGGGAGATTGGCCGGAAGGCCTCCGAGCCGTGGGCCGCGAGGTAATCTCGCCGAGGCCCTGGGCAGGTGGGACGTCGGGTGCAGGACGCGCAGCTGGGGAGGTAAGCACCGCCCTCCATGGGGGAGGCTTCTAGGGAGAAGGAGCGATCCGACGGATCAATGATCACCAACCCCCATTCTGCAGCAGGTCGAAAGAGTATATGGAGATCCTCCGGAAGCATACACCAAGGAGTATGGAGGCTCTCTATTGAAACAGAGATTTCGATAGCGATGTTTACTGCGGAACGCAAGGCAGCAACGAGGGCCATGGGGGAGGGGATCTCCCCAAGGAGAGAGGGGTCGTCCGTGTCGTGTGCAGAGAGGAGCCAAAGGGAGAAGGTACGGATACCCCGAGCCGCATAATGACGAAGGGTGGTGGGGAGTCCGGGGAGGGTACGGCTTGTCAAGAGGAGATCCCCCGTGAGAGAGAGTGCGGTTTCTTTCAGGTTGGCGAGGGCCCGGTCAAGGAGCGCATGAGCACCGGGAGTGCGGCAGAGTTCGTCGTGGAGGTTCGCGTCTGCGCTCTTGAGGTTGAGGCGCAGCGAGGTGAGCCCCCCGTCGATCAGAGCCTGACAGTAGGGGACATAGGCGAGACGGAGCCCGTTGGTCTGTACAAGCCGCTCTCGGAAGCCCAGAGTACGGGCTGCCCGAAGTAGAGAGGGAAGCTCCGGGCGGAGTGTGGGCTCACCTCCTCCGATCCATAGACGGTCGACGCCGGAGGCGCGGGCCCGTCTCATCCAGGAGAGGGCCCGTTCGAGCGGGAGTTCCTCGTCGCCACCGAGGCATGCGCGGCAGCCGATACAGCGCAGGTTGCATCGGTAGTCGATAGCGATCTCCAGCCATCGGGCTTGTCGCAGAAGCGGGAGAGATTTCATGAGCGCTCCGGGAACGCGTCGATCAGATCCTCGTACACGGCGACATGGGCAGCGATGCTGCGATCGATTTCCCGGTGGTATCCGCCCCCCAGGGTAACCACGATAGGAACCCCAAGGCGCCGAGCCAGATCATAGACTCGTCGGTTGCGGCGACGTGTCCCTTCCAGCGTCAATGCGAGCCTCCCCAGGGTATCCCCAGCCAGGACATCCACCCCTGCTTGATAGAAAATCAACTCGGGTCGGAAAGCCTCGATGAGCTCCAATGCCTTGTCGAGGGCTCGCAGGTAGGTGAGGTCTTCACAACCGTCCGGTAGCCCTATGTCCAGGGAGCTTGCTTCCTTGCGGAACGGGTAATTGCGCTCTCCATGGATCGACAGGGTGAAGATGTCCGAGTCCCCTGCGAAGATCGCTGCCGTGCCGTTGCCCTGGTGTACATCCAGGTCGATGATAGCGATTCGCTGGATTCCGTGATCCCTCCGCGCCACTGCTGCTGCCACAGCAATGTCGTTGTAGACACAGTATCCCTCGCCCCGGTTTCGGAATCCGTGGTGGGTGCCGCCTGCGAGGTGGCCAGCAGCCCCATGAGCAATCGCCCAGGCCAGTGCGGTGAGAGTCCCTCCTACGCTCCTTCGGGAGCGATCCGCAAGCTCTGGAGAGAGCGGGAACCCGAGGCGCCGAGCCAACTGCGGTTCGAGAGATGCCTCCTCAATGGAGTCGATGTAGCTTGGATCGTGGATCAGACGGAGGTCGTCGAGGGAGGCACGCCCAGCGAACTGGAACAAACGACCATGGCGAGGAGCTAGAAGATCGTAGATTCTCCTGTATTTTCCTATGGGAAAGCGGTGCCCGTGGGGCAACTGGAGCGAAAAAAGGTTCTCCGAGAAGACGAGCCTCATGGTTTCCTTGGATGCACCCCGACAAGACGCTGTGCGGCGGCCTCAAGGGTTGCTTGCTGCTTGCAAAAGGCGAAGCGCACGTAGCGGCGCCCCTCCTCGGCTCGTTCATAAAACGCCGAGGGCGGGATCGCGGCCACCCGAATCGTCTCCGTAAGCCAGCGGCAGAATGCCACATCATCCTGATAGCCCAGAGGTTCGATGCCGGCGCAAATGAAGTAGGTTCCTTGAGGAGGGCGCACCGAGAAGCCTGCTTGCCGAAGGGTTTCCACCAACCAATCTCGCTTCTGCCGGTAGAGGGAAATGAGCTCCTCGTAGTAACTTGCGTCTGCGGCGAGAACCCGCGCGGCAGCGACTTGGAGGGGGGTAGGGGCGGAAAAGGTTGCGAACTGGTGGACGAGGCGCACCGCCGAGGCGAGAGGGGGGGCCGCTACCGCCCAGCCGATGCGCCATCCGGTGAGGGAGAAGGTCTTGCTCAGGCTCGACAAGGTGATGGTGCGCTCTCGCATTCCGGGCAGCGTAGCGATGGATAGGTGTTCTCCCTCGTAGACTAGGTGCTCGTATACCTCATCTGCCAGACAGATCACCCCGTGGTGCTGGCAGAGTGAGGCGACCTCGACCAGCTCTTCCCGTGTCAACACTCGCCCCCCTGGGTTATGGGGGTTGTTGAGGATCAGCAACTTGGTTCGAGGGGAGAAGGCACGGTCCAGATCCAACGGGTCAAAGGTGAACTCAGGGTAGCGTAGCGTCACCACCCTCGGGATTGCCCCCGCGAGGTGGACGCTTGCTCGGTAGGAGTCGTAAAAGGGCTCAAACAGAATGACCTCGTCGCCTACGTCGCAAAGGGCCTGCACCGAAGCGAAGATCAGCTCGGTTGCCCCGCAGCCAACCACTACCTCCGTGTCCGGATCGCAATCGAGCCCCGTCCGCTGCTTCCAACGCTCCGCGATCCGCTGGTTGAGAACAGGAACGCCGGTCATGCGTCCGTACTGGTCGAATCCTCCAGAAACCGCCTCCCGGGCAGCTTCCCGAGCAAGATCAGGACCGTCCCAGTCGGGGAAGCCCTGCGCCAAGTTGATAGCGCCGTGTTTGTTCGCCAGGCGCGTCATCTCTGTGAAGATGGTAGTTCCATAGCCTGCAAGGCGACGAGTCAATAGAGGATTTCGGGTGAGCATCCTAAAACTGGGTTGATGGCGTTGGGTACAGCCCCACAGGTTACCGGAGTTCCCTGCCTTCGCAGTGGGCTGGCAGAATCATCCTCGGTTGAGCAAGCGTAGGGGTTGGGTTTGGTTAGCCTCTTGCATGAAAGCAAGGGGAACCATGAAAGCTTCACCTTTGCCCCAATCTTCGCCAAGGCCAGAACTACCAACCCTGCCGGAGGCTACCTCCGAGATGCGTCTGAAAACTGCGACACCCTGGCCCCCACTTTCCGAGGAAGTAGATGACCCTCATCTTCGATGGATTGATGCATTTTTGTCGTCCGACGTCCTGTCGCTCCTGGACGACGAGTAAACCCACTCAGCGAAAAAGGTAACTTGATTTAGCCCGCCATGAGCGCCTCGATGGGCAGGTCGCTTCGACTTAGCATGGCCTTGCGATGTCGAAACAGCGACAGCAGCCAGCCCCACGGAGCTAGATGAAAGAGCTCGTCGAGGCCATCAAGCTTATGGGGGGCCCAGGCAGGGCGACCAGGGGCTGGAGGAACACCACAGGTCGCCTGGTAGGCGTTCCAAAAGCGCAAGTAGAGGAGGGGCCAGCCAAACGGCAGCATCGCCAGCGCTCTATCTTCAAGGCGGTATTCGTACACAAAAGGGGAGGGTCGTGGAGGAGCTGGAGGGTCTGGGTAAGCAGGGTTTCTCCTGGCACGATCCAACATCCGCTGCATTTCCTGCCGCAGTTCCGCCGCAGCAGCCTGGTAGTCAGCCTCTGTCGCCGTGGCTGGGTCGAGAGCAAAGCGTACAGAGTCTCCGATCTCGTAGCGAAGTCGGGAGGGAAGGGCGAAGAAGGCAGAAGTGAGCCAGGTGGGGAAGAATACGAGTTGGAGTGGGGAGAGGGGGAAAATAGGGAGCCTTGTGAGTCGGGCTAGCCGAGGCAGGTTCTCTGCTAGGGGATTGAGCTCCTCCGCGCCAATGCAGACACAGGGGAGCACTGGCGCCCGATGCCGAACTGCTACCTTGACAAAAGAGGTATGGAAGTTCTGAAGTTGGTAGCGTCTTCGCCATCCCTTGCCAATGCCTGCCACCCCCTCGGGGAAGTAGAGCACCAGCTCACCTTCGGAGGCCAGGCGCTCCAGATGACGGAAGGAGGCAGGGTACAGTCCAACCCGAAGGATCAAGGGGCCGAGCCCTGGGAGTTCAAAGAAGAAGGGGAGGGCAAAACCGCGGAGAACCCAAGAGCGCTGGTAGTCATGGTGACGTGCCATCAAGTGCATCAGCACGATGGCATCCCAGGGCCAGCCCATGCCCGAGTGGTTCATGGCCAGTAGTGCTGGCCGAGCCTGGGGGATGCGCTTCAGACCGGAGACAGAGGCACGAAAATAGTGATCTGCCCAGGGGCGCACCATGGATTCGGAGAAGGAGCGGAGGAAATCCTGATCAAGCCAAAAAGAGGGGCTTCGTGGATCCGAAGTCGGGAGGGGGTTGGGGGGGGAGGGTGGTTGTCCATCCCAGAGGTTCAGCAAAGAAGGCACTGCGAGGTCGGTAAAGTGCTTCCTCGTGGGTGTGTCAAGCCACCGAAGCGCATCAGTCAAACCAACGAAGCGGGGAAAGCGAGGATCTCCCCGAGAGAGGTTGCTCCACAAGCAAGGGCCGCCAGCCGGTCAAAGCCAAGGGCGTTGCCGCTGGCGGGGGGCATGCCCTCCTCAAGGGCGCGGAGAAAACGCTCGTCCAAGGGATAGACTGGGAGGCCACGGCGACGCCGCTCGGCCTGGTCTGCTTCGAAGCGAGCGCGCT
>JANWXX010000347.1 GCA_025057345.1 Polyangiaceae bacterium
TGGCGGTGAGGACCACGCCGGCGCCCAGGACCGCCTCTTGCTCGACGACCACTCCTTCCACGACGATGGCCCGAGAGCCGATGAAGACGCCGTCCTCGATGATGACAGGGCGAGCGGCGGGGGGCTCCAGGACGCCGCCAAGTCCCACGCCCCCGGAGAGGTGGCAGTCCCGGCCCACCTGGGCGCAGGAGCCCACCGTGGCCCAGGTGTCCACCATGGTCCCGGCGCCGACGCGGGCGCCGATGTTGACATAGCCCGGCATTACGATGGCCCCCGCCTCCAGGAACGCGCCGTAACGCACCACGCCGGGAGGAACGACCCGGACCCCGGCCCGATCCAGCCCCTTCTTGAGGGGGATCTTGTCGTGGAACTCGAAGGGGCCCACCTCCATCTTCTCCATCTTCCGGAGGGCGAAGTAGAGCAAGATCGCCTGCTTGACCCAGGCGTGGGTGACCCATCCTTGCTCGTCGGGCTCGGCTACACGGAGCTCCCCGGTGTCGAGGGCTGCCAGGGTCTGGAGTACTGCCTCCTGGTGTTCGCCGTTAGCAAGGAGCGCACGATTTGCGAAGGCTTCTTCGACCCTCTGGCGCAGGGAATCGATGTCGATCATAGGTCGAGCTGGTAGCGGGAGTGGAGCCCTGCAGCAAGGCGCCTCAACGGAGCCGTTTGCATGTACAACCAAGGGCCATGCCAGGCAGCCTGCGTCCCTTCAAGCTCAATAAGATCCCTGGTGATTACCGCGCTATTCTCCTGTCTCTTGCCGATGTGCTCCAGGGGCTCGGGGAGGTGTTGCTGGCAGACGTGGTCCGTAACGCTACGGAGGTGCCAGCGCCGGAGGTTAACCCGGATGCTCCAGAGAAGGCACTCCAGCTCATCTCCATGTCGCTCCAGCTCCTCAACCTGGTGGAGGAGAACGCCGGGGTGCAAGGGAGGCGCCAGCTTGAGATTCGAGGGGAGCAGAGCAAGCACGAAGGGACGTGGCCAGCCACGCTCCAGGCGCTGTCGGCCCGAGGGCTCGACCAGGAGAAGACCCTGGCGGTGCTGGAGAAGATCCTGGTGCAGCCGGTGCTCACCGCCCACCCCACCGAGGCCAAGCGCCGCAGCATGATTGCCCACCACCGGGAGTTGTACTTGCTGTTGGTGAAGCTGGAGAACCCGATCTACACCCCCTGGGAGAAGGCCCGTATCCAGCAGGACGTGGCTGCCTGCCTGGAGCGGATTTGGCGCACCGGCGAGATCTACGTGCAAAAACCCACCGTCGCCTCCGAGCGCCGCAACGTCATCCACTACGCGATGAACGTCTTCGGCGAGGCGCTCCAGGTAACGGATGCCCGTCTTCGCCGCTCCTGGCAGGAAGCTGGCTTTGACCCGGCTGCACTCACGTGGGAGCGGCTGCCCCGGATCTCCTTCGGGAGCTGGGTCGGGGGCGATCGGGATGGACATCCCCTGGTTACCCCTGAGGTCACCGCAGAGACGCTGGAAGACCTGCGGCTCTCGGCCCTGGTGCTGCTGCGGCGTCGGCTGGTTTCTCTAGGTGAGCACCTCAGCTTCTCGACGCAGCTCAACCCTGCCCCCACGAGCCTGGAGCCTCACTTGCGGCGGCTCCAGGAGGTGGTGGGACCGGAGCAGGCCCGGGTGGCGCTGGAGCGCAATGCGATGGAGCCTTTTCGTCAGTTCCTCAACTTGATGATGGCGCGGCTCCCGGTGGACGTGGCGCGCAACCACATTACGGGCCTGCGTCCAAGCCCGGGGAGCTATGAGCGTGCTGAGCAAGTGATCGAGGATCTCCGAGCGTTGCGAGAGGCCCTTGTGGAAGTAGGTGCGCGGCGCATCGCCGAGCAGGAGGTGGACCCGGCGCTCCGGCTAGTTCAGGTCTTCGGACTGCACCTGTGCGCGCTGGATATCCGGCAGAACAGCAAGGTCCACGATACGGCGGTGGTGCAGCTCCTCAAACGGGCCGGCCTCGCGGACCCAGACTTTGATCGGTGGTCTGAGGAGCGGCGCCGCGCCTTCCTGGAGGCCGAGCTGCGCACGCTCCGTCCCTTCGCCCTCGCCGGATCTTCCATAGGCAAGGAGGCGGACAGCGTGCTGGGGGTTTACCGGGTGCTGGCCTCGTATCTGGACCTCCATGGCCCTGGAGGCATTGGTGCCCTCATTGTCAGCATGACCCGAGACGTGTCTGATCTACTCGCCGTTTACCTACTGGCTCGGGAGACCGGCTTGCTGTTTGACGACGGGGAGGGTCTGGCATGCCGCCTCCAGGTTGTCCCACTCTTCGAAACCATGGATGATTTGGAGCGATCCCCGCGGGTGCTGGAGGCGTTCCTCTCCCACCCGATCACCCGCCGCACGCTCCGTCACGGCCTCGACCCTCGTACCCCGGTGCAGCAAGTGATGCTGGGCTACAGCGACAGCAACAAGGATGGAGGCATCCTCGCTAGCCAGTGGGCGGTGCATCGGGCCGAGCGAGTGCTGGCCTCCGTAGGCCGCCGCGCTGGCGTTGAGCTTGCCTTCTTCCACGGACGCGGGGGTACCGTCGCTCGCGGGGGAGGCCCCACCTACCCCTTCCTCCGTGCGCTCCCTCACGGCAGCTTCTCTGGGCGCATTCGGGCCACCATCCAGGGGGAAACCATCGCCCAGCAGTTCTCCAACCCGCTCAACGCCGCCTACCACCTAGAGCTTTGGCTCGCTGGAGCCACCGCCTGCCTCCCCCTCTTGGAGCAGGCTCACGAGGAGGATCGCTCCCCAGCCTTGGAGGTCGCCTTCGATCGCCTTGCCTACCACGGTCGTAGCGCCTACGAGGCCCTGCTTCGGGCGGAAGGCTTCCTCGCTTACTACGCCCAGGCCACGGTCATTGATGTGCTAGAGCACAGCGGTATCGGCTCTCGTCCCTCTCGCCGCACTGGAGCCCGCTCTCTTGAGGATCTCCGGGCCATCCCCTGGGTTTTCTCTTGGAACCAGGCGCGACACTGCGTGCCGAGCTGGTTCGGTGTGGGCTCGGCCCTCGCCGCGCTTCGGGCGGAAGATGCTCGTGCCTACGAGCTGGTCCGCGCCGGAGCCCATCAAGACCCGCTGCTCCGCTACCTGACGCTGAACATTGAGATGGGCATCCTCAGCGCCCATCCAGCGATCGCTCGGGACTATGCCTCCCTGGTGGATGACACCACCGTCCGTGAGAGGATCTACGGCCACATCGAGGAGGAGCGGCAGCGCACCCTGGACGAGCTAGGGAGGCTCCATGAGCGCCCGGTGGCGGAGCGGCGCTCCACGCTGGTGAGCTCTATCGAGATGCGTGCTGCAGCGTTGCGGCGCATCCACGACGCACAGCTTGCGCTGCTGCCCCGCTGGCGCCGCGCCCGCATGGAAGGGGACGAAGCTACATCGACCCGCCTTCTGACTCACCTGCTGATGACCGTCAATGCCATCGCTGCGGGGCTTCGTGCCACGGGGTGATCGAGTAGGGTGCGGTGCTCCCTCACGGGAGCGGCTTCACCTTCACGGTGATCGTGTGCTTTGAGGAGGTTCCGCGGCCACAATCCAGATCGAGGGCGCCATCTTGGAGCGGTACAGACACCATCGTGCCGTCACAGCGCACCTCGATAGGAGGGCCCAGCACGGGAGAAATTGCGATGCGGGTGGGCGCTTGGAGGGTTGGGTCTGCGGTGAAGGTCAGGAGGAAGACGCCAGTGGCTCGGTCGTAGTTGTACTGTTTGGGCCATCCGGCGATGGCTGCAGGTCGTACCCGAGCCAGGATTTCCTTGAGCCGAGAGCGCTCTGTCCAGCCACTCGCGTTATGATCGAAGCAACCCCAGCGGCCTTGGGATTCTTCCTTCCAGAGCCACAGGAAGGAAGATGCTTGGATCTCGTCCTGAAGTTCCCGCTGCCAGGTGAGGTACTCCTCCGCCCGGTTACCGTTCGGGTCATAACCCCATTCGGTGATCATCATGCCGGCCTTCCAAGAGGCGGCCTCGTCTCGAGCGGTAAGGTTCTGCTTGGCAATCCTTTCTTTGGTAGCGCTCGCGGGGAAAGTCGTGAAAGCGAATTTGTAGATGTGTGGCGCATAGACTGTCCCCTCGCCGATGGGGCCGTCTCCCAGGGCGAAGCTGTCGAGGAAATTTCGCTCTGCGGGGGGCTCGAAGAGCACCAGTTTGGACGGCGCTGCAGCTCGCACCGCAGCAAAGGCTTGCTGGTGGAAGCGTAGAAGTTGGGCGTTGGTGACAAACACCGGCTCGTTGAACAGCTCGAACCCCAGCACAGCAGGGTGATCCTTGAAGCGAGCAGCTACATGTGCAGCCATCTTGCAGAAGCGCTCCCGGAGCTCGGCCCCCTTAGGACTGTCGCCGAAGAAGGTTTCGAATGCCGCCTTCACTTGGGGGCTGAGGCGGCGTTTTTCCAGATCTTCGAGGGGCCCCTGGAGAAGCTCCGTCGGCGGAGGTTCGATGGCCCAGAGGGGCGCTCCGTCCTCGCCAATGTCCTTGCCGTAGGCATCCTGATGAAAATCGATCAACACCAGGATGCCTTGGGCTTTCGCCAAGTCCAGTACTTGCTGCACCCGGTCGAGGTACTCCTCCTTGAAGCCACCGTCACGGGTGGGTTCCACACCGCTCCAGTTGATGGGTAGCCGTAGCGCATCGAAGCCCCAGGCACGCATTTGCGCTGCATCCTCGGCGGTGAAGGGAGGTATCGTCTCCAGGGCGATACGTCCGTCATCAAAGCTGACGTCGAAGATTCCGTCGACCCGGGCGTTGACTCCCCACAAGTTCACCACCCGCCCCTGGGCGTCGATGACGTGTCCGCAGCGCAGCCCTAGCGGCGATCCAACAAAGGGTGCCTCCTTGCAGGGGGCCGTGGACGCCGCGGGTACTGGCGCAGGGCTGTCCTCCTCCCCGCACGCAGCCCCGAGGGACAGCACCCCGAGTACTAGAAGAAACCATCGGAACTTCATGATGCTACGTTAGCACCGATTGCTGCCAGAACCCTTCCGGGTACGCCACCAAAGGCACCATTGCTCATGAGCAGTACAACATCGCCAGGGCGAACCCACGAGGCGATCTCGTCTACTACGGCGTCCAAGGTGGGCGGTGCGGAGGCGTCTTTGCCACAGGCCCGGAGGTCTGCAACAAGGCGCTCCAAGTCGAGGGTATCACCATCGACTCGGGTACGCCCCAGGGGGGCCAAGATGACTCGGTCTGCCGCTCCGAAGGAGCGGGCATACGCTTGCTGGTGCATGGCACGGCAGGCCGTGGCGCTTCGGGGCTCAAAGACGGCCAGGAGTCGCGCGCCAGAGTGGCGGCTCCGGATCGCCCGCAGCGTTTCGTCCACCGCGGTGGGGTGGTGAGCGAAATCGTCATAGACAAAGACGCCACAGGGGGTGCCCAAGAGATCCTGGCGGCGACGCACCCCTTGGAAGCGGGCTAGTGCTCGGCGTGCCTCATCGACAGGGGTGCCGTAGCCTTGGATCACGGCAGCGAGAGCAGCAGCAGCGTTCCGCAGGTTGTGGCGCCCGGGGATGGGGAGGGCGAAGCGTCCGGCAAGCTGTC
>JANWXX010000348.1 GCA_025057345.1 Polyangiaceae bacterium
TACCGAGACTGCGCTAAGCAAAGCTTCGTCATCGAAGGGGCGACCGGCGCGTCCTTCCTGGAGGGCCATGCGTATCAGGCGCAGGCGGAGCACCGAGGGCAGATGCCGTTCAAGCACATCAAGGCCGATAGCATCAAGAAATTCCCCGGGGGAGATGGAGCCGGTGGCAAGTAGCTCCGAGAAGATACCGCTCAGGGTGCTCTGGGCACCGTCGAAGCGCCGGAGCAGGTCTGCCAGGAAAACCGAGGGAGGCAGGGAGGAGAGGGGCAAGCTGTTGTCCGAAACCATCGGGGACAGGACGCTACCACAGGGGGGGTCAGTCCGCCTCCCAGTCCTCCCGGTAACGGTCCACGTCGACGCCATGGTCCACGAGGGGCTGGCGATTGCGGGGGCGAGTAACTCGGGGGCTCGCCAGGATAAAGCCCCGGATGACCTCCTCGCGGGTGACCAGGTTTCTGCTGCCGGCCAGCTCCTCCGCCACGGCCACGACCCGCCGCCGCGCCAGCGCCCGGAACAGCGCCGGCACGCTCATCAGCAACGACTTGAGGAAGGCATCCGCCTCCGGGGTCCACGTCATCTCCGTGGGCAGCTCGGGGACAAAATCATATTCATCCTCCGAGAGCGGACGCCATACGTAGAGCACGTTCCCGTCTGGATCGCGGGCGGCGCCCAGGAGCTCTTGCTCTGGGGTCCGGGTGGCCCCATGCAGCAGCGTCGCTCCGGCCTTGACCAGCGCTTCCAGCGCCTCCTCGACCCCGGGCGCCTGGAGCCTCACCGCCACGGTATGCTCGGGACGCCGAGTGAGCACTAGGCGGAGCAGAAACCCGCCAGCATCCACGTCCATCCAGCCCTCCCCTCGCCGCTGCACCGGGAAGCCCGTCGCCCTGTGGTAGAGGCGCTCCGCCCGGGTCAAGTTGGTCACCGGAATGTCCACATGGCTCAAACCATAGAAGACCGCGCTCGGGGTAGGTTCGCTCATGCAGGCTGCCGGTGGAGGGTCCGGAGGACGTTCATCAGCAGCCCCCAGCCCATCTGCTCTCGCATCGTCGGGCAGAAGGCCAGCCAGACCTGGGTCTCGTCGTCGAGCTTCGCCCCGAAGAGCTGGTAGGTTGGCAGCGTCAACCGAAGCCCAGGAGAAACCGTCATCATCGGGGCCCCTTCCGCAGCAGAAGTTTGGAGAAAACTGCTGAAATCCATTTGCAATAGCATCTTTACCTTCTCCACATCCTGACGGAAAGACGGTGGGCATCCCTCCCGCTCCAGATACGACGAGCTCTCCCTCGCTAGTACAATCCCTCCCGCTAGCAGGGGAACCTGCTCGAAGAGGGAACGGAGTATTGTTTGGTGGCATCCGTTGGCCTGGGGAGCATGGATCTTCCCCAGGTTGAGCTCGGGAGAAGTACCCGACGGGGGAAGCTGCGCCAGGAGTGCCTTGCGCGCCCCTGACAGCGGGGAGTCGGGGCGTAGCCCGCAGAAGAAGTAACCCTCCGGGTGCTGGAGCGCATATAGCCAACCACGTGCATCTCGACAGGCACACTCGATCACCCCGACTTCGCTCAGCAACGCGTTGACCAGGTTGAGTGCTCCCCCCCTGGTGCTATGGCTCCCGCGACGCAGGAGCCTCCCCCAGAACATCGAGGGTACGGTCTGCTGGAGTTGCTGCTGGAGGGCAGCGTCCACCTCCAGAAGCGCCGGATCCTCCGGAGCAGGCGGGGTGGACGAGAAGCGCTTGCGGTCAAACTCGCTGAGGGAAAAGGTCAGCTCCTGGGAGTAGTTCTCGGTGGCACGACGGAGGAAGATCGCCTCCACCCCGGGGGTCTCCAGGATAATCTCCAGCGTCCTACCGATCTGGACCCACAGGGCACGACGGACATCTCGTACCGAAGCAAGACCCCAGGAAATGAGCGTCTCGGCTACATGGCGCCGCTCCCGCCGACACTCCTCCAGCACATCCTTGAGCACATCTTCCTCGATCTGAGCCTTTTCCCGGAGCTCCTGCAGGAACAACCCCCGCGTGGCGTTGCTGTAGGCCCAGACGATCCGACCATCCTGGAGGAAGACGTGGGCCTCCAGCATGTCCGAGGCCACGATTAGCTCCCCTGAGAGCCGTGCCTCCAGCTTCAACACCATCAGGTCATACAACCATGCATTGAGAGCCCCTCCCGAAAGTTTTGCACCTTGCTCACTTGCTGCTTGAGCGAGAGCTTTCCTGCAAGCTTCGTCCATCCTCCCGATTCTAGCATACTCAATGCCAGGCCATGCCCTGGGTCATTTGGCCCCAATTAAGCTTGATGGGATCTTGCGGATCCGCGACTCGCGCTTCCACCCTCGACAAGAACTGGGCTCGTCCCTGCAGCCCCTTCCCCTGCGCATGGTATGCGCACCAGCGAGCAAGGGGTGCAAGGATTCCACTGCCCCAGCGGGAGATGGGGAGCGGGATGGCCAGAGAGACCAGCCCGTGAGGTCCACGGCCTAGCAAGGCGGGATCCAGCGGCAACACCACCCCATGGCGCGCCGCCAACGTCAACGCCCTGGCAGTGTAGGTGGCCAGCTCTTCCAGAGCAGCGTCCACCTCCTCACCGGAGATCTCCCCGGGAAAGGCTGGCTCCAGGGTGCGCCGCAGCACCCTCGGCTGCACTCCCCCCTCGACCTCCTGGAGAAGCAGGTTCCAGGGCACAGGAAGCAGATCCCCCACCGCTAGCCGGGCCTCCGCTAGCTCTCGCATTACCAGCGCCCCCTGCCGCCGATCCGGGTGCACCCACGCGGCGTAGAACACCTGGCTCCAGCCGCCGGCCCTCAACTCCGTCAGCGGCTCCTCCCCGGGATAGACCCTGTGGAGATTCCATATCCCGCCCCCTTCCTGTTCGGCTATCTGAAGGTCAATGCGCCCCGCGGCCGGGAGGATCAAGAGAGGAAATCCATCCGGCGCCGGGGTCGGAGCCGCGGAGGGCGTGTCCACGGTGGCCAGAGGGGTGGCTGGAACGGGGGATGGCGCGACGGGCTCTGGAGCACCCGGAGGGAAGAAGGGGCTTGAGGACGTGGTGACGGAGGTGGAGGAGAGAGTCTGGATTGAGGGAGGAACCGGGGTCCCTTCGAGCTGCTGGAGAACCCGATCCGCCAGGATCTCCCCCTCCTTGGCTTCGACGCCCTCGGTCTCCTGACGCAGGAGCTGGTGGTAGACCTCCTCGGCGGACTCGGTGCCCACCGGGAGCGCCTCCAGACCGGCCTCCTGGAGCTGCCGCTGGAGGCGCTCGCGGGCCGCCTGGAGGGCGAAGACTAGGGTTGAGCGGACGCCCGAGCCCTGGATCGCCGAGGCTTCGACGACGCGGGTTCCTTGGGGAAGCTCGAGGATCTGAGCTACCTCGTGTCCAGGGAGAGCGCCCTCCAGATCCTGCTTGTTGGCCTGGAACACCAGAGGGACCGGAGGCAGATGAGAGGCGATGGCTTCCTGGAGAAAGCGCAGCGCATAGCGCGCCCGGACAAGGCCCTGGGGGGTGCTGTCGATGACGACGATGATGGCATCCGGCGAGCTCAGCAGGTGAAAGCGCCGCTGTACGTAAGAGAACTGGCCAGGCACAGTCAGGAGCTGGCAGCGCACCCGGCTTTCGCCTAGCATCCCTGCCTCGATCTCCAGCCAGTCGAAGTAGAGTGTACGACCACGGCGCTCCTCCGGGACGTAGAGGTCACCCCGACGCGACGACGAGAGGATTTCATACACCTGCCGGATGTTCGTCGTCTTGCCGGCCATCCCCAGGCCGTCGAACACGATGCGGAGCGTGATCGTCCCGGTGGAGGGGTCGTAGGTAGCCATGCGCTGCTCACCCCACGTCGTCCTGGAAGCGCTGGAGGAACCTCTCCTGCTCCGCGGTCTGGATGAAGCGCGGGTTGACGCTTCGTATACGGGCGATGGCCTCCCGGGCATCGGTCCTCATCCAGACCAGCGTCGCCGCCAGCATCATCCCCGTGCGACCCAGCCCCGCATGGCAGTGAAACACCACCCGATCGCCGTCCTTCAGCCGGGTCTCCACGAACTTGCAGAGCCGCGCCGCAGGGCCCACTGCCGGGAAGCCCATGTCCGGGATAGGGAAGTGCCTCCCCTCGATCCCGAAGGGACGGAGCTGTTCCGCCGGGAACGAAGCCTCCGTCAAGGAGATCAGCACGTTCACGTTGGCGCCACTGAGCGCGGCCAGATCCTCCTCGACATCCCGGTTCAACCCGGGACGCCCCATCCCCGCCAACCTGTCCTCCAGCACCCAGTGGAAGTGGTTCGGGAGCCCAGGGACCTCCGGCAGCGGGCAAAGCCAGCTGCTCCCCGTCCGCAGGTACGTCTGCGCCAAGGGCGTGGGCGGGTTCTGGAACAGGCTCAAGGCATTGTGGAGTTCCAAGGTGCCTCCCCCCAGCAGGCACACATCGTCGGCCACCTCTCTCACCAGCGACTGGTCGTGGGTGACCAGGACGATATCGCGTGTGGACTTCGCCTCCAGGAGCAGCCGCTTAAGGCCCTCGACGAAATCATCGGGCGCCCCCACCGTGGGCTCATCGAGCAACCAGGCGCTCGCGCGCGATACCCGAAGCTCCTCCAGCAGCAGCCGCCAGCCCCGATCCACCCCCGGTAGCGGCGTCGACCGGCAGAGCTGCTCCAGGAGGACCACACCTCCTCCCTCCGGTGACGGGATCTTCTCCAGGCTACGGTGCTCGGTGAACCGCCAACGCTCGGCGTACGGCAGAGGCCCTCCCCGGTAGGTCCATGTCCCCTCCAGCTCCTCCGTCGAGGCAAGCCCCCCGAGAGCCCGGAGTACACTCGATTTCCCGGCCCCTCCGTGCCCTACTACCGCGGTCAGCGAGGGCGAACGGAACGCGAAGCTCGCGGGCCCCACCACCCGCCGACCTTCCCGGAGCACCGAGCCCTGGTGGAGGACGTAGCTCTCAGTGGTCTCCGCCATGGTGACTCAGAGTGAGCTTTCAACGGTCGCGAGGGCCATCCTGGACTTGGACAGGACCATGCCCAGATTTGCGGAGCTCTTGCAGACTGAGACAAAGACCACGTCCTCGTTCCGCTTGCACCGCTGGAAGACGTGGATCAGGTTGTCGGACATCACCAGGATCTCCTGGAAGTAGTGGTGCCCATCGTCCTTCACGCCCCGGGCCTTCTTGAACATCTTCTCGATTGCTGTGACATTGGGGCCCTGGAAGATCTCACTAGTGGCCGCCGCGACCAGATCGAGCACCTCCCGGGGATGGCTGTCGACGGTCTTGATTGCCAGCAGCATTCCCGTCGTCATGTCGACCACGCCGGTCGCCACGCACTCGGGGATGTTCTTCTGCACCTGAGAAACCGCTGCTTCAAGATTCATGAGACCTGTACCCTTTCCAGGATGAAGTGGGGCCGGACATTCGGCCCTCCACCACGGTTGCATTCACCGCATCCTTCATTGCTACAGCACCATCGCGCCGCCCGTCAAAGGATTCTTGGCCCTACCCAATCCACCCAAGTGCCTCCCTTGGCGTGGGAGCATGCCTACATGTGCAACAAG
>JANWXX010000349.1 GCA_025057345.1 Polyangiaceae bacterium
GGGTCGATCCCCGCGTGTGCGGGGGAGCCACCGTCACCACCGTCACCACCGCCAATGGTGCGGGTCGATCCCCGCGTGTGCGGGGGAGCCTCATGAAAGAAACGTTACACGCCACGTGCAGGTAGGTCAAAGGTGGAGTTCTTGGCGTTTTGGGGTATTTCCTACCCAGGTGGTGGGGTATTCCCTGCCCAGTGGGCAGGGGGTGGGGGAGTCAAAGAACGTACCCTCTACTCCGAGGGGGGCGACGGCTGGGGTTTACCAGCCGAGGGGGTTTGGGAGCGGGAGGCAGCTACGAGGGAGGGAAAGTGCCGTTCCTCCTCCGTGTTCCAGGTAAGGAAGATCCCTCCGCGGCGTAGCTGTTCGTAAGCATGCTGCAGCAGGGTCCAGCAGCGTCCTTGCATCTCGCTCCAGTCGGTCTTCTTCCGCTCGGCAGTACCCAGGTGGGCAATTAGACGCGAGGCAAGGACTTCGGCGGTTTCACTGTCCTTCGGGAGGTAGTGCTTGCGATCCAGAGCGAGTTCTTTCTTCCGGGCTTTGTAGATCTCAGCGACGGCGACTAGGTCGTTGGCCAGATCCAGGTAGCCACCTCCCTGACGGATCATCGCCACTTTCGCGGCGATGTCCGCGTCATCTTCTAGGTTGTACTCGATGACTCGGAGCATCCTCGCTCGCAGAGCAAACCCTTCCCGAGCCAGTTCGCCAGGGGGTTGATCAAGGTTGGTGAAAAGCAAGAACTGATGTCGCACATACCAGGCTGCCCGAGCAGCGTCCTCTGTGTCTTTCAGACAGGCAGCTGGGAAGAGCCTCGTCTCCGCAAGTTTCTTGAACCCTGCCAGCAGCCGCTTGTTTCCTCGGACATGCCTTACCACCCCAAGCGCTATCGTGGAAGCTACCTGGAGGTCTACGTTGAGCAGGAGTAGCGCGTTCTTCTCCAGGGCCTTAGCCCTCTCTTCGATGCGCTTGTAGGCTTGCTCGAAGGCTGCCATCTCCGTGTTCGCCTCGCGAGAAGAGGTGGAGAGCTTGGGAGCGGGTGCTGGGGTCGGTTTCTTGGGGGTGTTCATGAAACCCATCCTATCTTGGACAGAGAGCGTTCCGTCTGCTGGAACCTCTAGGAGAGGAGGGCCACCCTCATGAAAGCTCCCCGAGAGCTTTGAGGAAACCCTCAGGGACAGGCAAGTGGTTCCCGGAAACAGCTTGGAGACCCATCTGCAGAACCATCTCGGTTTCGTCGAACCGTGACGAGACCCTGGGAGGGAACTGTTCGGCTCCCGGGAATGATTGCGAAACTCCCGGGGGTCTTGGCTCAGCTCCCGCGGACCACCAGGGATACCCGGAGGCCCCCCGTCTAGGTTCCCGGCAACCTTCCTTTACCCTGCTTCCCGGGGGCCGTAACCTCGCGTAAGCCCTTCCAGAATCCGCTCGGTTTCTGCCGTAAGTGGTCGGCACAGGAGAGGAAAATCGTCGATCTCGTGGAACTCGTGACGGGGGACACCGAGTACTCGCAGAGCCTGTCCTCCAGGGGATTTGGCGTCAGGCCAGGTCATGACGATGGCCTCATCGGGGCCTCCGAGAAACCAGTCGTCAAGGATGGTCCAGACCCGCTCCCGTACCGCCGGAGACATACGCGGCGAGGTGTAGACTCCAGGAGCAATCTCACTCATGCACGACGCCAAGAACCCTCGGATCCGCTCCGCTACGTTGCGTGTCACCACTACCGTCATCGGCATCGAAAAGCTCCTTGATACGATCAATCATTTTGCTGATGACTTGTTGTTTACGAAACACGGTCGCTGCGCGCTTGCGCACCACTCGCTCGATGGTCTGGAGATCGGCACCGCGCACAGCTCCGAAGGCGATGGGGAGCGTGACCTCGTCCCGGAACAGGTCCGCGATATCGAGGCAGAAAGCGATTTCGGCATCTTCATGAATGAAGCCAAGCTGCGGGATGGTCCCGCTTACGGCAACCGCTATCATGGCAGCACCTTCCGCCGCGGAGGCTGCATGGTTGATGGCTTGGTTGACCAGATCGTTCCGCTCCGGGTTCTGCCGGTCATAGCGGCGTCCGGACCAGGGGATCCCGAACTGCTGGGCCAGGTTGGCGTAGATCTGCCGCACCCGGGCCCCCTCGATCCCCCGGAGCACGGAGATCTCGCTGTCCGGCAGGATCTCCCCTAGCCTCCAGGCGTACATCCTCCGGACGATCTTGCTCCGCTTCCGCTCGTCAGCCCAGGCTGCTGCCTGCTTCCTGGCCCGCTGCGACTCGCTGGCCCCGAAGGGCATACTAGCGTAGAGACGCACGCCTCCCTCCCCGACGGCGAGGAGCCCGGCTCCATGACGCGCCAGCAACCGGAGCGCATCGTGGCTGACAGTGGTTCCTGGTTGCATTATGAAGCAGGAAATCATCTGGAAGGGGATGGAGTGATCTCCTCTGGGCCAATCCTCGTCCCCCGCCGTCACGAACCGGAGGCAGCCTGCATCCACAGACAAGTGTCCCCGCCCCAGCCAAAGCAAGCCATGGCGATCCGCATGAGGGATGCGGGCAGTTTCTAGGCCAAGACGCCCCTTCAGCATGGTCACCCCGGCTTCACTAGCAGCATGCCAAAACCGAAGGTTCGGTGGCGTCCGACGCCGCGGGCAAGCAGCTCAGGGAAGAGGACAGGATCGGTCACCTCCAGGAGCCCTTCGAACACCGCGTCAGGACGCTCGACCGAGTGACTCTTGCGCTGCTCCTGGTGGTCCCGTCGCAGGAGCCTCTTGCGCTGGAATCGCACCAGCTTCCCCTGGAGCATTGAGGCCCCCGAGGCCGCCAGCCGCTCCCGGAGCCACTGGAGGTAAACCTCCGCGCGATCCACCGGGACATTACGATCGCCCACCGCCCAGCAGCGATCCAGAAAGATATCCACCTCGGCGCCCTCCTTGTGGTGTGCTCCCGCGCTGGCCTTGCGCTTCACTGGGCAGGCGCGAAGCTCGAAGGAGAGCCGTCGCCCCGCGGTCCAGGAGGAAGGCATGGGCTTGGTCGCCAAAGTGGTCCAGTCGCAGGCCTCGTACACCTCGGGAGATGCATGAAGCCGGGCCTGATCTTCCAGTCGGGATCGATCCACGGCGCTGTAAGCGAGGACGGGCAACTGGCGCCCGATGGTGGTTCCTGGTTGCTGCTCTCCAGGGATCGCGAAGGGCTTGGGGGCAAGGTTTCCGAACAGCTCGGTGAGGGCGCAGTGGACCAGGTAGCCAGTGTCCAGATGGTGCGGCGGAAGCCGGTTGCGCCGGGCAAGCTGCATCAGGCGTCGCTGCTCCAGCGCCAGACGTACCATGTACAAGGGGCTAGCCATCGGAACCCTCCGTGGAGAGGGAGAGCAAGCCCTCCCGAAGGAAACGGCGACCGGTGTGGCTCTGATTCTCCCAGTCTCGATCCTCGAAGACTGGGATCAGGCGGCTGTCCGGCGTTTCCTCCTCATCCGCGGGCCACCAGGCCAGCAGCTTCTCCCGGCGTCCCTCCTGGTGGCGACGGCGAGCCACGGGCGCCTGCCGGAGCGCCGCGAGGAGCGAGGGAGCCTCGCAGCGCCCTAGCAGCAGCGGGGACGAGGGGAGGCAGGGCTTGCGGCCAAGGAACAGGGGACGCTCCGGCTCTCGCAGGGAAGCCTCCAGTTCGTCGAGGGTGGGGGCCTCGCCCGGTGGGTCCAGGGAAAGCGCCAGGGTGTAGAGCGCATCCGCCAGGTAGTGCCGGTACCGGAGGTGTGTTCCCTCGGAAGCCTCCCCTCCCTTTCGACCCTCGACCTTGTGGCGCATGGTCCACCCTTGCTGGAGAAAGTCCTGGCTCAGATCGACGGTCTGGTAGTCGACCAGGCGCTCCCCTGGGATATCCTGGCGAGCAGCGAGGCGAAGGCGCCCCTGGAGCGCCGAGGTCCGGGCGAAGTCCTTGTGCTCGTACCCCAGGGCGTTGGCGAGGAGTCCAGCGACCATGGACCGGAGCGGGAACGCCTCGGTCCGGTTGGTGTTGTCGACCCGGACGCCACCGAAGCTCATCAACGGGGCATCCAGGCGGAGCAGGAGCACCTCAGTCATGATCCCCTCGCAGCAGTTTCCCGGCCCAGGAGGCCACCTCCGCCAGAGGAGCACGCTCCCCCGCGGCGGCGAGGAGCGCGTCCGTGGGCTTGAGAGCAGCAAGGCGACGCTGGTGCCTGGCGCCGTACATGGCATCCAACTCCACCAGGAACTCCGCAAGTGCGTTGTAGGTGTTGGCCACGAGATCGGGACGCTCCTTGACCGGGGAGAGGAAGGCGTTGGCCAGGGTGGAGGGCTGGGCATTTCCCGCCTCGACCAGCACCAAGTGGGCATTGGCGTGAGGCGCCGTGGAGCCCAGCTTGGCCCCGGGAGAGACGGTGGCGACCAGGTACACGAGCCGTTCGATGACATCGCCGGCAAGCTTGCGATCCGCGGAGAGCCAGTCCTTGCGGGGGCAGCCGGTGAGGTTGGAGACCAGCAGGGGTACGTCCACGACCACGTACCCATAGAAGAAGCCGGTGGTCAGCTCGGCGGTGTTGATGTGGCCGCTGCCTAGCTTGCCCTCGGCGGACTCCAGGTCATCCACCGCGGAGAAGTAGTCGGTTTCACTCTGCTCCTCGTGGACGGTGAAGGCGTGGGCAACATGGAGAGCGGCGTCCCCCCGGGCCAGGAGATCGCTGGTCACCATGCGCCCGAAGAGAGCTGCGTCCAGCCCGGCGGCAAGGGGGATGGCCTGGAGGTTCTCCCGGAGATCCTTGGACTTCTTGAGGTGTTCCTCCACGAAGCCCTTGGCCTTGTCGGGGCTCGGAACCCGGTCGCAGAGCCAGGAAGCCATCTTTTTCAGGTAGTCCAGCTCCGGGCGGCCCAGCACCGTGACCTGCCCGGTCTGCAACGCCTGCGGCTCAGTCCCGCCGTCCTTCTTCTTGCCCTTCTTCTCCCCCTCGGCCTCCTCCTTCTTGGCCTTCTCGCTCTTGCCTAGCAGCGCCGGGAGAATCGCCTCCACCACGGCCCGGACGACCGGCTCGCTCTTGCCATCGGCGAGCAGGGGCTGGATCAGATATTTCTCGAAGGTGTAGCGGGAGCGCACCGAGCCTGGTTGGTTCAACTCCGCCAAGGAATGTTCTCCGCGGAAGGTACGCCAGTGACGCTTGAGGCACTGGGAGGAGATCCGGACGCGGGAGACACCGCCGAAGGGGATGCGCTTGGCAAAGCCCGCATCGTCCCGGTTGAGCAGCGAGGCCGGGTAGGAGGTCAGGGTGTGGATCTGGAGAAAACGAGGGGTCTGCATGCTGGTCATGAGTTTGGTTCCTTGGGTCAAGAGGCGTCTTGTTCCGCGAGAGAGAGGGCCTGGTAGAAATCTCGGGCGAGGCGGCGGCGAACGTCATCGGCGCGGTCCCGGCCGTCGGAGAGCACCAGGTCGAAGCCCTCCTCGACCGGGTCCACCGCACGGTCGTTGAGGATCAGCTCGGCGCTGAGCGCGGGATGCTGCGCCATGAAGGCGG
>JANWXX010000034.1 GCA_025057345.1 Polyangiaceae bacterium
CTTCAGCAAGCGGGACGTAGCGGGTGAGAAACAATCGTTCCACGACCCCGAGAGGCTTGGGCCCTCGGGCTGCGTGAAGCTCTTCTGCGAGCCGGTGTCCCTCACTCGGCTGTGCTGCCTGGGCCCGGGGTGCTCGCGAGGTAGGTTCGGACCAGCCCAACAGGGCGTCCAACCGCTGAGGAGGTCCATAGCCAGCAAGGGCTAGATCCCGGCGGTCCAATAGAATCGTGACAGGCATCGTCCGTGTCGTGGCGACCCAAGCTCGCAGGGAGGCGCTATCCTCCGGGTCGAGCACTCCCCCGACCCCGGCTACCTCGCAGAGCGAGCCCAGCACTAGCACCAGCCCCCGAAAGCCCGCGATCCGAGCTCGGGCGATCTGGTCTGCTACGATGGCCGAGAAGGTATTCCCAGGCGGTGAGGAGCGGGGAACTCCGGCACGTTCAAGGGCATCTTCCACCGCAGCCTCTAGGAACTCGCCGAGTTGCCCCCGGAGTGCCGCGCTCAGATAGGGGATTTCGGCCTGAAGCATGTTGGCTGCTGTCGCTGCGCCTCGGAAGGTAGGGAGCTGGGTAGCTTCGACGAAGCGAAGCTCACCGCGGTTGGCTGAATGGGGCTCGATGGCACCCGCAGAGGTCATGCGGGCAGGGTGCCGGAGCTCGCCAGAGGGGGCCAAATTTGCCGTGAAAGGGGGTCAGAGAGTCTTGAGGTATGCCTCTAGGGCTTCCAGGTCGGCGGGGGTGAGGTGGCTGGTACGGCCCATCTTGCCGTTATGGCCTACGAGCATTTCTCGCAAAGTGCTGTAGCGGCCATCGTGGAAGTAAGGCGCCGTTGCACCCACGAAGCGGAGGGTGGGGGTGTCAAAGAGTGCTTCCCGGTCAGCGTTTGCTTTGCTGCCAACATCGTGGCGAGTCCTATCGAGGAAGGCGTCGTCCGTGCGATGGCAGGAGGCGCAAGCGGTCTCGGCGGACTCAAAGATCTCCTTGCCCCGGGCTACCTTCCGAGCCTCGCTGCCTACGGCGGGGGGGCGAAGCCGTGGGGGGCGCAGGCTGTGGACAAAGGCCTCGAGGGCAGCGAGTTCGTGCTCCTGGAGCCCAAACCCCTGGAGCCTCTGGAAGGTTTGGCGGAGGTGCTCCGGGACGGAGCTGGCCGAGCCGTTCCAGCCAAACGGACCCGTTTGCTGGATGCGTCCAGCGAGCATCGGAGTGTTGCGGGGGCCATCGGGGGTGGCCCAGGTAAGGGCATCGTCCCGTCCGTCCGGGTGACACGAGGCGCAGGCCCGGCCATCCTGGGAGATCGCTGGATTTCCCACAGCGTGGAACAGCTTTCGTCCGAGAGCCAGGTCCTCTTCGGTAGCGGTCCTAGCCTTCCGGGAGAGGGCTAGGGTGAGGGGATGTTGTTGTGAGGAGCCCTCACTCAAGTCAATGACGGAGAGGGATTGATCGAACTGGGACCAGACCACGAGCCGCTGGCCCAAGCGATCGAGGGTGATGCCGGTAGGCCCCGAAGGTACAGCCCAACGGCGGCGCTCGGCTCCGTGGGGAGCAGCCGCAGATGTATCGTACTCTACTACGGTATCCACCCCGAGGCAGGAGACGTAAAGTGCCTTGCGGGATGCATCTGCGGCAGCGGAGCGGGGCAGGAGGCACGGATGACGGTTGAGTCGAAGTTGACCGTGGAAGCGGAGTTGACTGTCTTTCGGGCTAAGCTGAAGGGAAGCCTGCACCACCTCGCCGGAGCCTTCGTCGATCACTCCAATACTGGCCACCTCAGCGGCGAAGAACCCACTGCCATAGCCGTTGGTAGCTATTTCGGTGTCACCGGGGTCAACTAGAACTTGAGGGGCAAAGATTCGGCCTGTAGGGTCAGCGCTGCGGGCCAGGGCATAACCCTGGCAGGCGCTACGGTTGGGGGCAGGTTGCTCTTGTTGGAGGACACCGCGAATGGAACGAAGAAAAGAGGGACGTTCTTGGTGCCTCAGGTTGGAATCTGTACCGGAAAGGTTGATGGTCCGAACCGGGTGCTCGGGGGTACGAAGGTCGACGGCGCTGGCGCGAGAGCCGACCACGTGAGAGATGTAAGCGGTGGAGCCGTCTCCCGAGACGACGATGGCGCGTGGTTCGCGAGCGAGGGGAACCTGGAAGACAACCTTGAGAGAGTCTCCCTCCAAGGCAGAGAGGGTCTGACCCCAGCCACTGGTGACGAGCAGCAAGCGGTCGTCCGGGGTAGCTGCCAGCCCGATAGGTTCGGTAGGAAGCTCAATGGTACAAAGTGCATCGAGGGGAGTTTCAGGGGAAGCGGTGGGCTCTAGGATTTGTAGCTGGTTGCGATCGCGGAGGGTGACGGCGACGCGGCCATCTTTGAGGACAAGAACTTGGGCAGGCACGCCAGCCAGTGGGGTAAGAGCAAGCTCACGGCCGGAGCCGAGATCGACGGTGTGGAGGGTGGCGTCGTCTTCATCTGCGACGAGGGCGAGGGTGCGATCGTGGAGGCGAGCGAGGGCAATCGGGTTCCCCTCCCGGTTGTCGTCGACACGGCTCGGTCCGACCTCGCCGTGGCGACGAGCGCAACGAGTGTGAGCTGTCTGTTGTCCTTGGAGGGGGGAGGCAGCGCTAGGGGGGGTGGACCTCCCGCATCCTATCGCCCCAAGCCCGAGGAAACCTCCCAGCCCAAGCAATCCACCTAGTCTGATCAGAGGAGTACAGCGCATCATGGCTCCGGTTACGTTTGCAGTGGGACGTTCTTCCCGCTTTGGGGTCGTGTTCCCGTGAGGAGGGGGAATGTGACGGCGCTTTAGGAAAAGGTTTCCAGAAAAGGTTTCCAGAGAGGGCTTGCGCAGGAAGCAAGGGGAGCGTACCTTGCGAGGGTTCCTGCCGCCTGCTCGCTGGAGAACCCAAAGAATCCCGAACACCTAAATCCCTAGGGGCCCAACGTGGGTTGTGGTGTGCAAGCCCAGACTTCTTTCACTGGGAAGCCTAAAGCAGCCAGACGGGTCCCACCTTGAACAAGGCTCAGGGGTTCCGGGTTCTTCCTGCCGGCAAGCGGTCAGGAACACCAAACAAGGTAGGTTGTGGGGGAGGGTTCGCGGTTTACAGGGGCGCTTGCGCCGGGTTAGCTTGCCTTTGAGCGAGATGAGAGGGCGCATGCAACGTGTGATTTCCCGAGGGCTCCTGGTGGTGGCTGGGGCGTTGGTACTATGGCCGGTGGCTTCCCTGGCAGCGGTGGTCAAGGGACAGGTCAACGGCATTCAAAGGCTGAACAACCCGGTCTGGAATGAGGCTAAGGAGCCGGGAGCGAACCGCTACACCTGGCGAGAACCTTCTCCCACGGTGAAGGCTGAATTTCGGGTTCTATTCCCCCATGCTCCCAAGGAGATTTGCATTGCGGCGCTGGGGCCCGGGGCAGTGGCGCCTGGTACGACCCCCATCGCCCTCCGGATTGGCGGTGGGCGCACTTCGCCGGTGACTTTGGTGGTGACCCCGGGGACCGTGATCGAATTCCAGAACAGGGATCCCTTTCCCCACCGACCCTTTCTGGTGAACACCCCAACGTTCCAGGCCTCGGACATGAAGAGCTCCAGCAATCGCCAGTGGAAGGTGCCCGGGCCTGGAAAGTACGAGCTGCGAGACCAGCTCGCACCAAGCATCCGCTCGTGGATTGTGGCTGAGCCTAACGTAGTGGCGCTGGCCTACCCAGGTCGTGATGGCATGTTTACATTCAACAACCTGCCTCCGGGAGACTACACCCTCAAGGCATTTTTCAACGGAGAGCCGGTGGGCAAGCCAATGCCGCTCAAGGTCGCCAGCGAGGTTCCCCTTGAGATCAAGGAGCCCCTGGTGCTGGCCGAGGAAGCTCCTGCGGGGAAGAAGTGATGATCGCCTCTCGACTCTGGTACATCGTCCTCAGCCTCGTCATCGGGTTCCTCACGTTCCAGCTCTACGTCGCCTCCTCCCACTTTGACCGATCTTCGCAACGAAGCATGCGGGAGGGGCTCAACGGGGATGCTCAGGTGGTGTCGTGGTACCTCAGGGATGACGCACGCAAGCGTTCCAGCGCGCTCATCAACTTTGCTCTCGATCCAGACCTAGCAGCGGCGTTGTCCAAGGCAAGCAGCGCGCCGACCAAGCCGACCGCTGACGTCAAGGACAAGGTCAAGCAGCTCCTGAAGACCGTGGACGAGAAGCTCCCGCCGGAGCTCCAGTTCACCGCACTCTTCGCCATCGATCAGTATGGCCGCGTCGTAGCGCAGAAGGGTTTTGATCAGGCGCTGGGCATTGAGGACTTCGAGCTAGGTGGCTACCCCATCGTGGCGGATGCGCTCCACGGCTGGATCCGCGACGATACGTGGGTACTCGATGGGCGCATCTACCGTGTGGTGGCGCGCCCGGTGGAGTACGACACCTCTCAGCCTCCCGCCGGGGCCATTGTGGGGGCGCGAATCGTCGACGATGGATTCGCCCGGGAGCTGACTAAGCGCACCAACGCGGCGGTGGCGTTCTTCGCTGCCAAGACCCGGGTGGCCGCCGCAGCACCGGAGGGCTTCCCCACGGCGATGCTCGACGCCATCACCACCGACCTCGACGGCGTCGAGGAGGACAAGGACTACAAGGAGAAGGGCCGGAGCAACACCCGGGTTCTGCGGGATAACCTTGCCGTGGTCTATTCGCTGATCCCCGGCGAATCCTGGGAGCTTGGCGCCGGTTTCGCCGTGGGGCGCCAAGCTGAGCTGATCGGTGGCCCCGCAGGCTTCTTCGCTGCTGGTGATGACAATGACAAGAAGGCAGTCAAGATCCCTGTGGTCGCCGGGGTCACCCTGCTCTCAGCTCTCCTCGGGCTGATCTTCTCGTTCCTGGAGCACTCCAAACCGCTGCGTACCTTCCAGAACGAAGCTGCTCGCTTTGCCAAGGGGGAGGTGGACCAGCTAGCCCCCAGCAAGTTCTTCAGTAGCTTCCGAAAGATCGCTAGCGACATCAACGATGGCATCGACAAAGCCATCGCTAAGGGGGGCGGCACCCGGAAGGCCGCCGATCTGGAGCAGGTGCTGGGGCCAATCCCCGCCCAGCCGACCATGAGCGCCTTCTCGTTTCCTGGCGAGGGCTCTCCAGCCTCCGGTGAGTCGAGTTCGATCTTCAAGCCAGAGCTATCTGGCTCCTTCAACTTGCTCTCTCAGCCTGCAGCGTCTTCTCCTTCTGGCTCTGGGAAGCCAGGGGGGCCTCCACCGCCCCGCAACCCGCGTCCCGGCGCTGAGGTATCCGGCTCCCGGCCAGTCGCTGCCCCTCCTGCTGAGCAGGGGGATGCCACCGTGGTCGGTAAGGTTCCCGAGCTCATTGAGGCTTCTGCGGACGATACTGCGGACTGGCCTCAAGTCTTCGAGGATTTCCTCCGGGTCAAGAGGCAGAACGGAGAATCAACGGATGGGCTCACCTTCGAGAAGTTCCAAAAGACCTTGCGCAAGAACCGGGAAGCCCTCATTCAGCAACATGGCTGCAAGCGGGTGAAGTTTACCGTCTACGTCAAGGAAGGGCGGGCTGCCCTCAAGGCCAGTCCTGTACGCGAATGAATTCCCTACGTCTTGCGATTGTCCTTGGCGTTGCTCTGGCTGCTAGACCTTCCACGGCTCTGGCCAACGGCTTCGAGTTTCCCTCCAACGGCACCGAATCCTTCGCTCGGGGCTCGGCCTGGTTGGCACGGGCCACAGATCCGTTGGCGACGTACTACAACCCTGCCGCCCTCGCTCGCAATGGCCACGGCGTCTCTCTCTCAGCCAACTTGATCTGGCAGAAGGTCTGCTTCCAGCGGCGCCACAACGGGAGCGACCCGGTCCTCAACGGGGTCACCGTGGGGAACGCGGATCAACTCTATTACCAGAGCTGCAACGATGGAACACCGTTCCCCAACCCGCAGATCACTGTTCAATACAGGCTTGGTGAGAAGCTGGGCATCGGCTTTGCAGTGCTGGGCCCCTCGGCCTATGGCAAGACTTCCTACCCGACTTTCGTCGAGAATACCTCACTGGCCAACAGTACGTTGGGTCAGCCGGTCCGCGGTCCCGCTGGCTCTCGTTACATCGTTACGGATATCAACAACATCGTAGCTTGGCCCCAGATCGGCGTAGGGTACGAGATGGCCAAGCACATCCGGGTGGGCGCCTCGTTCATCTGGGGGGTCGCGTCGATTAAGTTCGGCAACGTGGCGATGGGCTTCAACGCCGGCCAGGGCACCAATGGCCAGGGGAGGCTCAACGAGAAGAGCGACCAGGATGTTGCCGCCCGGGTCGAGGCGAAAGACTGGTTCGTCCCCGGCTTCGTCCTAAGCGCCCTGGCCACGGTAATCGACCGAGAGACGGATGGCTTGGACGTGGCGGCCTGGTTCCATGGGTCCGACTCCATCCGGGCCAAGGGCAAGGCAGAGCTCACCGCCTTCCTCTACACGCCCAACCTTCAAGAGGAGCCGAACCCCACAAGGCAGTCAACCGCTCCTGAACAGGTCAAGGTCGATGTCCCTCAACCTTGGCAGGCTCGCGCCGGCGTGCGCTACTTCAGGAAGCGCACTTCTGCAAGGGGCGAAACCACCCGTCTCGGACACGATCCATTGCAAGACGAGGTTTTCGATGTCGAGTTCGATTTTGAGTATGCCCGAGACAGCCAATTTAAGACCCTTGGGGTGCGTTTTGAGCAACCGGAAATCAAGCTCAACATCCAAGGGATCGAAGTGGCGCTCCCTACGGATGCGAGCGTCCCCCACAACTGGAAGGACTCCTTTGGCCTGCGTCTGGGAGGTGATTACGTGGTCCTCCCCAACAAGTTCGCGCTGCGAGCCGGGGCTTGGTACCAATCGGCTTTCGTGGAGGCAAAGGATATGCATCTTGACTTCATTGGCGCCCAGCGGCTGGGGCTCACGGCGGGCGGTACCTTCCGAGCGGGGCCCGTCGATCTCCAGATGGGCTACGGCCATATCTTCTTCAAGACCCTCGATAACGGAGGGCAGGGGCAACTCAAAGCCATCACTGGAAGCGCACCAAACTTTCGTAGCGACATCCCAGTCAACGGTGGTCGTATCAAGGCCAAAGCGGATATCGTTTCGCTAGGCTTGGTTGCCCGCTGGTAGAGGTGCTACTTCGCGAGCATGAGCCAAGAGGTTCGTAACGTCATCATCAGCATGAGCCAAGAGGTCCGTAACGTCATCATCATCGGCTCCGGTCCCGCCGGCCTTACGGCTGCTATTTATGCGGCTCGCGCCAACCTTGCCCCTCTTTGCATCGAAGGATTCTCTGCCGGCGGGTTGATTCCGGGAGGGCAGCTCATGTTCACGACGGATGTGGAGAACTACCCTGGCTTCCCAGAGAAAGTGACCGGGCAAGAGCTTATGACCCGGTTCCGAGATCAGGCGCTTCATCAGGGGTGCGAGATGGTTACCGCAGATGTCAGCAAGGTTGATCTTTCCCAGCGCCCCTTCCGCGTTTGGATCGAGGGGGAGGATAAGCCCCGGCTCGCTCGCTCTCTTATCTTGGCTACTGGTGCCAAGGCCAAGTACCTGGGCCTCCCCTCGGAGGAGGCGCTGAAGAACCGCGGAGTTTCTGCCTGCGCGGTCTGCGATGGGGCCCTCTATCGGGGGAAGCCAGTCGCGGTGGTGGGTGGTGTCGACACGGCCATGGAGGAGGCCTCATACCTCTCCGGGCTCTGTTCCTCGGTGGCCTTGATCCATCGACGGGGTGAGTTCCGGGCTTCCAAAGCGATGCAGCAGCGGGTGCTCTCCAACCCAAAAATCAAGATTTATTACCATACGGTGGTGGAGGAAGTGCTGGACGTGAACAAGGGCGAGGTCACCGGCGTGAGAATTCGGAACCTCCAGACAGGCCACTGCGAGGAGCTCTCAGTAGCAGCCTTGTTCCTCGCCATTGGTCACCAGCCCATGAGTGACCTGGTGGTGGGCCAGCTTGAACTGCACGAGAATGGATACATCAAGACCGTTCCAGGGTCGACCCGCACCAGCGTCGAGGGGGTCTTTGCTGCCGGGGATGTCCAGGATTTTACCTACCGCCAAGCGGTCACTGCAGCCGGAACCGGCTGCATGGCTGCTCTCGAAGCCGAGCGCTGGCTAGCCCTTCAGGGCAGCCATTTATCCTTCGAGGTGTCCTCGTGGATCATGAAGCGATCCAGGAAGAAGTCCGTTCCCTCCTTAGGGCGACCCGGGCTCTCCTGGAGTTTCATCAAGGCGTCGGTACGGCAGGACTGCCCGAGCATGCCCCCACCTCGTGGCCTCCTCGGGTCGACGATCTGCTCTCATTGCCCGCGGTTCCTGAAGCTTCGCCTGGAGAAGCTACAAATACGGCGCAGACACCACCTCCCCCCTTCGGCATCACTGGGCTTCCGCCGGATATCGCCCCACTCCCGGCAGTGGTCCCACCGGTGGTCGTGGTGGACCCTCCAACCCCGCCCCCGTCCCCACCGATCTTCGAGGAGGAGCCGCGGCAAGCTTCCCTCTTCGGGCCCGGCGAGATCCAAGAGACGCCTCGACCCCGGCAGATCCGACTGACGATCGGCGGAGATCTGCCGCCTCCGAGGACGGTGGAAGCACACCGACGACTGGAATTGCTCTCCCAGAAGATCCAGGGATGTACCCTCTGTGCTCTCCATCAACAACGGAAGCAAACGGTCTTCGCTCGGGGGAACCCGAACGCAGAACTCTGTTTCGTCGGGGAGGCGCCGGGGGCGGACGAGGATGCACAGGGGTATCCCTTTGTCGGGAGGGCAGGGCAGCTCCTGGATCGAATGATCACAGCGATGGGGATGCGCCAAGAGGAGGTGTACATTACCAACATCTGCCGTTGTCGCCCCCCGGGGAACCGGACACCTACCACCGAGGAGATGGAGGCTTGTCTGCCGTACCTGCATGAGCAGCTTGCGCTAGTGCAGCCTCGGGTGATTGTGGCACTGGGGGCGACGGCTACAAAGGGGTTGCTCAAGACCTCCCTCGGGATCAAGGCTATGCGGGGAACCTGGAAGCTCTACCGGGGCATGATCCCGGTGATGCCGACCTACCACCCAGCCTACCTTCTGCGCGAAACGGAAGTCGGGCGTCTCGACGCCAAGCGTGAGGTCTGGAAAGATCTTCAGGCCGTGCTCGAACGTCTCGGAAGGCCCCTGCCTCCGCGAGGAAAGAAATGACCAGCGACACCCTCCCCGCACCGCCTGCATCGTCCGACGTAGCTCTGCGGTGGCTCGCCCCCCTGCTGCGGGTGGTCGGGGCCCTGCTAGCACTGCTGCCTTTCCTACCGCCGCTGCTCAAGCTCGTCGGAAAGGAGGAGCTAGGAGAGCGCATGGACGGGTGGTTCGAGGGGTTCTGTCACCGGATTCCCGAGCGTTCGTTGAGCTTGGGAGAAGAGATCATGCCCCTGTGCTCCCGGTGTCTAGGGCTCGCCGCAGGGGGTGGGCTGGGCCTGCTGATTGGTAGGCCCTACCGGGGACTTCGCGTGCTGCGGATTTGGGTGTCCCTTGCTGCGGCTTTTCTGTTTGTTGAGCTGACGACCCAGGATCTAGGCTGGCACCCAGTCTTTCACCCAACTCGCCTCCTCTCCGGATTCCTAGTCGCCTACCCCCTGGGCGCTGCTGCTACTGCGCTAGCTTCTTTGCTCCGCACTGCTTCCTCTGTGCGTCCTGCGGAGGCCTGAGCCACCCCCTCCGCCTCGACCATTCTGGTTGCATGTCGCTTGTCCGTTCGATCTTCTTCGCCAGCCCGCTTGTTCTGGGAGGGGCTCTCGTTGCGAGTGGAGTAGGGCGAGCGACGTTCCCTCAACGACCTGGGACAGTCCGGTCGGTATCCTCACCGCCAGTTTCCGCGACATGGAACTCTAGGGAACATCCTCTGGCGCTGCCTCCTGGCTCCCTGCCTCCTCGACAGCTTGTACCGCTTCCGACGGACCCTCTCGATCCCCTCTTTCTGGTGAACCGTCGGCGAGCCATCCCGGCGGATTTTCCCCTGGATGGGCGTTCTGCTTGGACCCCCTGTGTCGGGTCACTCCCTCCCTCGCTGGCAGCCCGTGGGATCGATCTGCTCTGCCTCCCCAGGGAGTATACTCTTACCACTCCGGAGGCCCTCCGGTCCCTTGCCTGGGATTCCCCTGCACCTTCCTTCTCCTCGACCCGGGATGGACTCCCGGTAGGAGCGGGAGGACGAGTAGGGTTTCGGCCCATGATCGATGAGGCTCGGAGGCTTGGGTACGACATCCGTATCCGCAGCGGATTCCGTCCCTATGTCAGTCAGGGGATCATTTTTCGAGCTTGGGTGCAGCAGCAACGGATGCTTGGGTATCCTGAAGATGAGGCCGTGCGTCGCGCCGAGGCTTCCTCGGCGCGTGCAGGTCATTCAGAGCATCAGCTTGGGACGACAGCCGATCTTGTCTATCGGGAGCCAGGTGGCGCATTGTACCAAGGTTGGGACGCCCGTCGTATCGCTGCGAGTGAACCGATGGGGTGGGTCCACAGAAATGCTCATCGCTTCGGTTTGGTGGTGTCTTACGATCGGGATGCCACGGCGATCACCGGTTATGTCTGGGAGCCTTGGCATCTGCGCTTCGTCGGAGTCGAAGTGGCTGACGAGCTACGGTGCCGAGGGATACCGCTGGAGGCTTGGCTCCGGGAGAGGTACGGGATGGAGGAACGCTGATCTTAGCCGCCCAGGAGCCGGGCTTCGACCCGGTTACGACCCCCGCGCTTGGCCTTGTAAAGGTACTGGTCTGCAGCTTCGACAAAGGCCTCGATGGTGCCGAATTCGGTGCCCGTGAAGGTGGCAATGCCGAAGCTTGACGTGACCGGAATCCGCTGGCCGTTGGTAGTAGTAAAATGGGTAGATTCGATCATCCGTCGGATCCGCTCGGCGCAGGTAAAGGCCTGTTTCTCCGAGGTATCTCGCAAGAGGAGCGCAAACTCTTCGCCACCATAGCGGGCGAAGGTATCCTCCGCCCGGATGCATTCGTTGACGGTAGCCGCGAGCTTGGCGAGGACGAAGTCACCAGCAGGGTGCCCGTACTGATCATTGATGCGCTTGAAGTGATCGATGTCAAACATCACCAGCGACAGCGGCGTGTGCTGCCGGAGCGCATGGGCGAACTCTCGTTTAATGGCCTCGCTAAAATACTTCTTGTTGTAGGTCTTCGTGAGCGCATCCCGGGTAGCTGAGTCGTAGAGGTTTTTCTGCAATTCTTCTTCGAGGGCATCTCGATAGGAGAATTTGAGGATGGTGGTGCTGCCGATTTGGATCGTGTCTCCATCCTTAAGGTTGCGGGACTGGATGCGCTGGTTGTTGTGGTATGTGCCATTGGTGGAGCCGAGATCGTGGACCTCTACCGTGCCGTCAGGTTTCACGATGACTTTGGCATGACGCCGCGAGACTCCGTCGTCATCTAGGTAAATGTCCGCCGTAGTCGCCCGGCCGATGATCATCTCCCCTCGCAGCTTGAACATTTTCCCCGCCGAGGTATGGCCGCTCACCACCAGGAACGTCGGGCTTGTTTGGCACTTCTCTCGAAGTGCAGCAGGGATGTTCAAGGAGCCGATGATGGTAGCCTCGTCTTCGTGTTGCGGGCACATTTAGCTCTAGTAAAGAGGGCAAATACCTCCACGTCAAGGCAACCCTGAGCATTGGCGTCAGGCTGTGATAAGGTCAGGGCATCATGCGCTCGTGGGCTGCTCGTCATGCCTCCGTTTGCTCGGTGGTCCTGGTTTCCCTCGTGCTCGCTTCCTCCTGCAGCATGGAGGAGGAGTCGTCTTCCGCGATCGTCATCACCTCCCCTAAGAACAGCGCAGGTGGCTCGGGTGGTGTTAGCGGAAAGGGGGGGGGAGGCGGTTCGGACGGGCAGGGGGGGAGCCAGCCGGGGAGCGGTGGCTCTGCGGGAAGCGCAGGGGGCTCCGCAGGGAGCACTGGGACGACAGCAGGGCAGGGGGGGAGCAGCGGCGGGATGAGCAACCAGGGCGGAGGAGGCGAAGGTGGGTTTGCCGGGTCTGCCCAGGGAGGGGCTAGTGGTGGAGTAGGAGCCCCGGAGGCCAGCATAGTCTTTCTCTCTCCCCAAGAGGGGCAAATCTTCCAGCAAGTCGGCTTTCCGGCCGAGGCGTTGATCCCTTTTGAGGTCCAGGTTTCCCAAGGGATTACCCGGGTCCAGTATCGGATCGAGAACGGCGAGCTCATGGCGGATAAGACCAATGCACCCAGCTTTGCCCATACCCACCCCTTCAAGATCGCCGGGCAGCGGTGGGTCGAGGCTCAGGGCTTTGACGGAGCGGGTACTCTGCTGGCCACTGCCAAGGTCAACTTCACCGTTCAGGCCCCTATACTGAATGGCTGCCTCGACGAACTGAAGGCGATGGGGGTGCCCTTTGTCACCACCCAGGCCAAGGGGGTCGTGGATGCAGTAAAACTTCAGGGGCCCCTCAACGGGGTCTTCTACACCAGTGGCCTCAAGGAGACCCCTACCAACGACCCCATCGCCTGCGAGTTCGTCAAGACACTTTGGGCCTTTGCCGATGTCGTTAAAGCTCAAGGATATGTTCGGGTTGGCACGCTTGGTTCCTATTGCTACCGCTGCTGCTGTGCCTGGAGCCAGACCAACTACTGCCGAGGCCCCGATGACCCCGAGCCGGACTGCGGCTCCAAAGGCTACTCCAACCACTCCTGGGGGCGTGCCGTCGACGTCCGCTACTTGATCAAGGCTGATGGCACAATCCACGATATCAACAACCCCACTCACTTTGTTACCTATGGAGGCACTGATACCTGCGGCGCCGGCATCGCTCAACAATCCGGGATCAGCCTCGCTCTCTACAAGATCGTCTGCGACGCCCACAAGCAGAAGCTCTTCAACACCATTTTGACCCCCAACTACAACGCAGCTCATCGGAACCACCTCCACATGGACACCGGAAAGAGCGGCGTTGCTACCGGTGCGGTTGCTAAGATCGCCCCCGACTTCTCCTGGCAGGTTGACACTGGCGATCATGAGGATCATTGCGGGCCTTGATGCGTGTCCTGATTGCTGGCTGCGGCTACGTGGGATCTGCCCTTGCTGCACGCTTGGTCCGCTCCGGCGCAGTGGTTTGGGGGGGGCGTCGATCCTCTCATGGGCTCCCTCCCGGTGTCCTCCCTTGGTCTTTGGATCTCACCGAGCCTAATTTGCGTGTTCCCCCCGAGGTGACCCACCTGGTCTTCTGCGCTGCTCCGGACGAAAGCTCAGAGGATGCTTACCGTCGTGTATATCTTGACGGGTTCCGCAACATCCTCGGTGCCCTCTTGCAAGACCGGGCTCCCCTAGAGCGCTTGATCTTCGTCTCCAGCACCAGCGTGTTCGCTGAGCAATCCGGGGGGGCCGTGGATGAGGACTCTCCGGTGGTGACCTCAGGCAAGGGGGCCTTGCTCGTCGAGGCAGAGCGCTTGGCTCTTGCTCATCCGGGGGGTGTGGTGGCTCGCCTGGCGGGGATCTACGGACCAGGGCGAGATCGATTGATTCGGATGATCCGCGAGGGCACAGCTCGCCGCTCCTACCCTTCTCCTTTCGGCAATCGCATTCACCGGGACGATGCCGCTGGCATGATCGAGCATCTCCTGCGCTTGTCCTTCGCAGAGCGCTGCTACCTCGGTGTCGACGATGCACCGGTTCCCCTCGATGAGGTCTATCTCTGGCTTGCAGATCGCCTAGGCGTTCCGCCTCCGCCCGTCTCGAACGAACCTGATGCACGTGGTCGCGGTGCCTTGAAGCGATGCCTTAATGCTCGCCTTCGGGCCAGTGGCTACCGCTTCCTTTACCCATCCTACCGCGAAGGCTATGGCTCCCTGCTCGCCTCCACCGCATAGCTCCAAGCGACTCGGGAAAACTTGGGTTTAATTCTTGCGCTTGGGCCCGATGAGGGTCCGAAGAGTAGCGCGAGCAACCTCCTCTCCAGCTTCATTGCGCATCGAAACCGGGACAGCAATCTCTTGGCGGGCGCTCGTTGTGGGAACCTCGACCTCGGTGACCGCCTCGATGAGCCCCCGGGCTTTCTTGATGTACTCGATGGAAAGCCCAGCTACGATGAAGCGGGCGTCGTCCGGCAGTGTGTAGGCCACGGCCACGTTCCCTGCCAACTCCGCCAGATTGACCAGGGCGATGGCGTGGACGCATCGCAGGTGGTTCCGCACCGCAGGGCGGTCCTCCAACAGCACCCGGGATCTCCCTCGTGTCAGCTCCACCACCTGGGCGTTGATGGTCCCGGTATAAGGGGCTGCTCGTCCGATCAGCTTGCTGAACAGAACCTTCCCCCCCGGAAGCTTATGGAGGTTATCCCAGGCCATACGAATCATGTTTCGGTTTCCGCTGTCCACCGACAGCAGATCTGCGAGGGAGGCGACCATGGTGCCCTTGTATCATGGAGGCGCCCAGGGCAACCTCACCTCCTGTCCCCCTAAGCTCCCTTGACCCGACCTCGCACCCTCTTTTTCGGTACCCCTGCCCTTGCGATCCCGGCGCTCCGGGCCCTTCATGCCTGCACCGAGGTAGTTGCCCTCGTCTGCCAGCCGGATAAACCCGTTGGGCGCGATCCAACCCCTCAGCCCCCGCCCACCAAGCGTGTGGCTCTGGAACTGGGAATCCCCGTTCACCAGCCGGTCAAGGTCAAGACCCCGGAGTTTGCTGCGTGGGTCCGTGACCAGAAGGTGGACGCGGCGGTGGTGTTGGCCTACGGTCGCATCCTAACCCGTGAGGTGCTGGAGGCCCCTCGCCTTGGCTGCCTCAACCTCCATGCTTCCTTGCTGCCCAAGTACCGGGGAGCAGCTCCCATCCAGTGGAGCATCGTCCACGGGGAGACAGAAACCGGGATCTCCCTGATGCAAATGGACGAGGGGATCGATACCGGGCCGGTTTTGGCCATGCGGCGCCTCCCCATCGGCCCCGAGGAAACCGCCGAGCAGCTCACAGAGCGTATGGCGGATCTCGCTGCGGAAGTCGTCCGTACCGACTTCCTCGACGCTCTCGCTGGCAAGCTCTCTCCCATCCCCCAGGATCACTCCGCGGCCACCCTTGCTCCTATCCTCACCAGGGAGCATGGCCGTGTAGACTGGTCGCGCTCGGCTCAAGCTGTCCACGACCACATTCGTGGATTTTACCCTTGGCCGGGGGCCTACACCACGGGTCGAGGCAAGACCCTGAAACTTCTCGAAGCGCGTGTCGTTCGAGAGCCTGGGGTCGGTGGTGTACCGGGCCTGGTCCTCGCTGCCCCTCGGGGCAAACTCTGGATCGCCTGCGGTCAGGGGGTCATCTCTCTCGAAAGAGGCCAGCTCGAAGGGAAAAAAGCCCTATCCGGGGAGGAATTGCTCCGGGGGCGGGCGGTCCAGGTGGGGGACAGGCTCGGGTAAGGGGAGGCAGGCAGTGAAGATCCTTGCTATTCGAGGGAAAAACCTTGCAAGCCTCGGTGGAGACTTTGCTGTCGAGCTAGCCTCACCTCCCCTCAAAGACGCCGGCATCTTCGCCATCACCGGACCCACCGGTGCCGGAAAAACAACTCTCCTTGATGCTCTCTGCCTTGCCCTCTTCGACCGCACTCCTCGCCTCAGTGACCGCGGTGGTGTCCGCGTTGGTTTCCCCGGTGACGACGATGCCCTCTGGATCGCCTCTCAAGACGTCCGAACTCTACTCCGGAAGGGCTGTGCATTCGGTGCTGCGGAGGTCGACTTTCTGGGACGTGATGGCCTCGCCTACCGTGCTCGATGGACCGTCCGTCGCGCTCGTGATCGTTCCGAGGGACAGCTCCAGCCCCAGGTGATGACCCTCCAGGTCATGGAAACCGGCGAATTCATCGGTCGTACCAAGAGTGAAGTGCTGGCTGCGATCGAGGCTCGTCTTGGCCTCTCCTTCGAGCAATTCCGTCGCTCCGCACTGCTGGCTCAGGGCGATTTCGCTGCCTTTCTCAAGGCTGGAGACCGGGAGCGCGCCGAACTCCTTGAGCAGATGACCGGCACGAGTCTCTATGGCCAGCTCTCCATCCTAGCCCACGAACGTTCCAAGAACGAACAAAGGCTCCTAGATGCGCTCCGCGAGCGCCTTGGTGGCATCTCCCTTCTCTCCGATGCTGAACGCGCCGACCTCCTCGTCTCTCTCCAACAGGCGGAAGCCCAGGCAGAGCAGGCTCGACGCCAACTGCTTGCCGCCGAGGAAGCCCGCGCCCACCTTCATCAGCTTGCCTGTCTCATCGAGCAGGAGCAGGCTGCCATTCAGGCCTGCGAGGAAGCCCGCGCAGCATGGATATCTGCTGCTGCTGAGCAGGCTGCCCTCTCTCGTGCAGAGGCCCTTCTGCCCCTTCTTCCTGCGCTGGATCGTATCCATCGCCTGGAGTCCTCCATCGCGGTTGCTCAGCAAGAAGCGAAGGTTCGGATGGATGCCCTCCATGCAGTCCAGCTCACCATGGAGCAGACCTTCCAGCAATACTCCCTCGCTCGTGCGGCTCTGGAGACTCATCAAGGCCGGTTGGTTACCTTGGCGCCAGAACTCCAACAAGCAGCGCTGCTGGACGCGGAGATTCTTGCAACGACACGACAGGTGGAGCAGCTCTTTCAGGAGTCCGCTGCCGCCAGCGCTGCGCTCCAGGAAGCCACTCGCGCCGCCAAGGATCTGGAGCGCTCTCGTGAGGATAACCTCCGTCGCCGCTTGGAAGCTGCGGAGGCACTCACCCGTGCGGCTCCCCTAGCAGGCATTGTTCGGGATTGGTCCCACTGGCGAGGGCTGCTCAAAAGCTACGTGGTGGCCTCCCGGGAGCTGGCTGCCCAGGATCGTCGCGGCAAGCAAGATGCCCTTGCCCGTGCCCAGCAAGAGGCCCAAACCCGGGGGCAGGCTCGGGCTGCCCTCGAAGAGCGACTTTTGCGGGCTATGGCCCTCGTTCAGGACGCCGAGGAGTTGGTCGGACGGCTGGATCCGACAGCCCTTCGCCAGCGAGGAACCTGGCTCTCCGGGCGGCAGAACCTTCTGGCCCGGCTCCATCGTATCGCCGAGGAGGCCCGTTCCGCTGCAGATGCGCTGCGGCAGCAGGAAGAAGCCGTTGAGCAGCACCGCCAAAACCGGGAGCTCTGGTCCACCCGAGCCAGGCAAGCCGCCCTCCAACGAGAGCTGCTTGACACCTCGCTCCAAGAAGCCCAGCGTGCTCTGGAGCAGACCTCCGCTGCCCTTGATCTGACCGCTCGCCGCGCCCTGCTCCGAGAGGGTGAGCCTTGCCCGCTCTGCGGTTCTACCGAGCACCCATGGGTCAAGGAGACTCCTGCTCTCGATGCACTGCTTCACACCCAGTGCGAGCGCGTCGCTTACCTCATGCACACCCGACAGCAAGTGGATCGGGAGGAAGTGAGTGCCAGGGGACGCATGCAAGACCTCACCTTGCGAATCCAAGAGGCCGAGGCGCTTGCTGAGCGATATACCCACGAGCTTGACGCCGCTCGCCTCAGTTGGAGCAAACTCCGGGGAGAAATCGCCCTGGACGCGCTCCCATTGGATCCAGCCTCCCAGGAAGCCCAGTCCGCCGTGATCGAGGCCGAGCGCATCATTGAGGCGGAGTTTCGGGAGGTCCAGCAGGAGCAGCAGCGCGCTGAGGAAGCTCAACGGAGCCTCGCCCGGGCTCGTCGGGAGTTGGACCGGGAACGTGGCGCCTTCGATGTGGCTCGCGAGGAGGCGGAAGCTGCCCAGAAGGCTGTGGAGGTCGCACGGCTGGCTCTGGAGCGCACTGAGGACATCATCGCCCGACGCCGCGCTGAGCAAGAATCGATTCTGGAGGAGCTGGCCCCAGCCTTTGCTGGCTGGGAGGGCTGGCGCGACGAGTTGACCGGCGACGTCATAGCCTTTGGGCAGCGCTGCGCAGCTGAGGTAGCTCGTTACCTGACCAACGAGCAAGCCCTTCGCGAGGCTGAGGAGGCGCTGGCTGCATCCTCCCGAGAGCTAGAAGGGGCTCTTGCCCGCGTCACCGAACGGGAGGTGCTTCAGATGGAGCGAGCCAGGTTCCTAGCAGAGCACCAAGGCCGCCTAGAAGAGCTTCGCGCCCAGCGCGCCAAGCTCTTGGGAGGCGAGCCGGTAGAGCAGGTTCGGCGAAGGCTCCAAGAAGCGATCGACACCGCTTCCAGAGAGGAGCGCGTCGCCCTGGAAAGCTATGAGGCTGCCGCTCGTGCCATGACCGCTGCTCGCACCCAGGCCGATTCTGCCGCAGAGGCGCTGGACAGACTCCAGGAAGAGCTGACGTCGGAGCAGGCTGCGTTGGACCAAGCCCTCGCAGCGCAAGGAGCCCGACATGAGCAGCTGTTGCAGGTTGCAGGCGAGGTCGACGGGCTCCGGGCAAGGCGAGAGGCTCTGGATTCCCTTCGGGAAACGCTGGAGCGCGCGGAGCTGATCGCCGCAGAACGGAGTGCTCGGAGGCGCGAACACGAGGCTAGCAGGGCGGGGGCGGAGGGCGACCCGGAGGCAGCCGCAGAACAGGCATCCCGAGCGCTTGCTGCTGCCGAGGAGCGCCTCTCGACGGCCAAGGTGCGTCTGTCGGACGATGACGCGCGGCGGAGCCA
>JANWXX010000350.1 GCA_025057345.1 Polyangiaceae bacterium
GTAGGGGGGAGATTTCCTGGGAACCCGCACCAGCGGCCACGGAAAGGGAGGGAGCGTTGAGTAGGCGGTGGAGGGCGCGTCCTAGGCGAAAGAGGGCGCTGCGGAGGGCCTCGACGCGGACGGAGGCATCGACCTCTAGATTACGGGCAAAGGAGCGGAGGGCCTCGACTTTGCGAGCGGCAGGGGAGCTGGTGAGCTGGGTGACGACGATACTCCCGGGAGGGGAGGAGGGGCTCGTGGAGAGGGAGAGCTCCCCCGATAGGAGACTCGGGTGGAGAGAGAACTCCCCGGAAAGAGCTGAGGAGGATGCCTCGGCAGCGTCGAGGGCGGTCTGTAGGGCGAGGTATGCCTGGAGGGCAGCTCGCAGGTCGTTATTCATGGAGGCCTCCCAGATCATCCGGAGATCCTCTGGGGTTAGGCCCCGTTGGGCGATTACTAGGAGGATATCGGCGATGTCGATGCTGTCGTCCCTGAGCAGGGCGTCGACAGCGCGGGAGAAGGCAGCAGCAATGGTGCGATGGAGCACTGGAGGTGGTCGGGTGACCAGGTGCCGGAGCATCAGTGAAGCGAGGCGGAAGCGACGTGTTTGGATCGCCTGGGCCACTGCTGCGTCTCCATGCTCGTCGCCGCCTCGGGCGTCCGCCAAGCGGAGCACCGCTCGGAGCCGCTCCATGCGCAACAAGCGGTGTTGGACCGGGGTCGAGCGGTGTGTAGGTGTTTGCTCCCGCTCCAACAGCCAGCGGCTCAGTCGTTCAAGCCCCTGCTCGTGGGCGGCGATGGACCGCTGCACGTCGCCCCGGGCTCCAAGGAGCAGGAGATCCCGCAGTAGTCCGTCGTCCAGCAGTCCGACCCCGATGTCCCGGAGGGCAGCGAAGGAGGCACGCCGGGCCAGGGCGCTCTCCGAGGCGCTGTCCCCCAGCGTTTCCAGGGCTGCCAGACTCCCCTCGACCGCCTCTAGAACCTCCAGCGCCGATTGGTAAGCAGCTCGGGCTCCTCGTTCGACAAAGCTCTCCAGAGCATCGTTGAGCCGCTCCTGGAGGGTTGGCTCTCGTTGGTCCCGAGGCCTGAGCCCGGCGATGATCCTTGCTCGAAGTGCTACCGCCCCGTCATCCACCTCGCCGGTCAGCTTGGAAGTTGGCGTTGCCTTGCCCAGAAGATCCAGGAGTCCGTGGACGGCTCGCTCCCCGAAAGTACCCCCAGGCCCTTGCGGAAGGATCTCCCCGAGGGCTTCCGCCATGATCAGCGGGTCTGCCTCGGTGAACAAATCCTCGAGCAACTCCTCGGTCATCTCCGGTTCAACCTCTGCTGCCGCGGGGATACCCCAAATCAATGCGGCTGCGATGCCCGGATCTCGCTTGAGAAGCCCTCGCTCCAATACCTCCCGCACAAGTTTCAAGCTCTGCTCTGGGCGCACCGCCCCAAAAGCGACTGCAGAGGTAGCCGCCCTCCTCCACTCGGTAGGGGAAAGCTCGGGGCGGAGCCCTTGCTCGATAGCATCCAGGTGCTGTGGTGCATGATGAGCCAGCAGCCCCCGGGCCACGGCTACATGGCGCCAGACTGCCGGTTCTCGGTCATCCAGTAGCCGACGCCAGGCTTGAGCTACCGCTTCCCCCCGGAATACCCCAAGAGATTGCTCATCGTCCTCTGACGCCCGCCGCACTGCGGCTCGCGCCGCCTGCTCCAGGAGCCTTCCAGCCAGCTTTCGGTCGGCTAGCGATTCCTGCGCCGGGGCTCCCACCCACGTCCGGGCCAGCTCCCGGCGCGCCACCAGGGCTAGCGCCAGCGTGTCGATCCGTACCCCGTAGCGCGCCGGAAGGGCTACCACCAGTGCTACCCGCGCCCTCATCCCCTCCCCTCCCAAACCCTTGCCGGTACCCAGCGCCATCCGGGTTGCCAATGCCACGAAGGTGGCCGCATCTCCCTCCTGAAGCCGCTGGAGCACACGCCTGCCCAGCTCCCGCTTTTCGGCCCCCGACGGCAGCGCTGCCGCAAGTTCGTAGAGCGCTGCGGCCGCCGATGCTGGGGAAAGCCAGCTCAGCTCGTCTGCGAAGCCGAGTGCTAGCGCCGATCGTATGCTTTCGACCAATGGTTGGGTCGCCAGGCCGTCCAGCGGGCTGGGCTGGTCGGCCGCACAGGCTTGGGCCAGGCTTGCTAGGCTGCTGCGCCAGGCCGAGCGCTGCGCTCCCGAATCTTTCAGCCGGTGGAGCTCCAGCAATCCCTGGAGAAACTGGTCACGCCGTTGCAATCGAGTCGCTCCTTGTGGTCTGTTCCCTCGATGCCAGCCGAGCCACTGCGCTCATCGAGGAGTCTCGCGTCATGGCCACCATTGCTTCCACATCCTTTCCTGCTCCTTCCCCGCCTCAGACCGGCGGCTTTCGCTCCGTTCCCAAAACCGGCGTCATCTTTGTTACTACTGAGGCCAATCGTCTCGGCTTTGCCAAGGAGCCGGAAGGCTGGTGCAATCTCGGCCAGGGTATGCCGGAAACCGGCCCCCTTCCCGGAGGCCCGCCCCGTGTCGAGTCCATCGTCATCCACCCGGATGACTACGAGTACGCCCCCGTTGCCGGTCTCTGGGAACTCCGTGAGGCCGTCGCTGACCTCTACAACCGCCTTTATCGCCGTGGGATGCCCTCCAAATACACCGCTGAGAATGTGGCTATCTCTGGCGGTGGCCGTACCTCTCTGACTCGCGCCGCAGCCTCCTTGGGTCACATCAATCTCGGTCACTTCCTCCCCGATTACACCGCCTATGAGGAGCTCCTGGACATCTTCCGTCTCTTCTCGCCCATTCCCATTTTGCTGGAGGGCGAGCGGGGCTACTCCTTCTCCGTAGGCGACCTGCGCCGAGAGATCCTGGGTCGCGGCCTGTCGGCGCTCCTCCTGTCCAACCCCTGCAACCCCACCGGGCGCCACGTCCGTGGCGAGGAGCTTCACGCTTGGTGCCACACTGCCTCCGAGCTGGACTGCGCCCTCCTGATTGACGAGTTCTATTCTCATTTCGTCTATGGACTTGGCGGCGAGGCTCCCATGGAGAGCGCTGCCCGCTACGTCGAGCATGTCGACCGTGACCCCATCGTCATCTTTGATGGACTTACCAAGAACTGGCGCTATCCAAGCTGGCGCGTCACTTGGACTCTCGCCCCAAAGCACATCATCGAGTCCATCGCCAGCGCCGGAAGCTTCCTCGACGGCGGTGGCTCCCGACCCGTGCAACGCGCCGCCATCCCCCTCATGAACCCGGAGCTTGCTCGCGCCGAAACCGCGGCCATTCAGCGTGTCTTCTCCCGTAAGCGCGATCTGATGATCGCTGGCCTCCAAAAGCTCGGCATCACCCTCGACATCGAACCCGAGGGCACCTTCTACATCTGGGGCTGTATTGCCGACTTGCCCGATGGGCTCAACGAGGGCCATGCCTTCTTCCGTGCCGCACTGGAGCGTAAGGTTATCACGGTTCCAGGGGAATTTTTCGACGTCAACCCTGGCAAGCGTCGTACCGGCCGCCCTTCCCGCTTTCGTAACTATATCCGCTTCTCCTTTGGACCTTCGGAGGACACCCTTGTCCAGGCTCTCGCGCGTCTCGAACAGCTTATCCAGGAGCATCGCTGATGCCCTCCAGTTGTCTACCACCTTCCCCGCCCTCCCTCCTCGACCCCCACGGCGAGCCCGCCTGGGGGGCCTACGTCGGGCCTCTTCCTCCAATCCTTCTCGGTTCCTTCGCGCGCCGTCAGGGGTTCGCTGCTGAGAACACACGCCGCAAGCGGTGGATCTACGCTGCCATAGCCACCGAACGCATCTTGCTCGGCATGGCCATCACCGACCTCCGCTACGCCGCTCATGCTTTCCTCTTTGCTGCCGAGATTGGCCCGGGCGGCCGCATGCTTGCGGATGTCTCCGCCTTGGGTGTTCCCCGTGTCGGCTGTCAGGTCGGTGACTTCCCGGAGGAGGGGTGCGATGCCTGGTTCCGTTCGACCCGTGCCAGCCTCTTCTTCCGCCGCCCTAGGGGATCCTCAGCCTACGAGCTGATAGCGATCACCCCGGAGCTCCGTGTTTACGCCACTCTTGATACTGTCGGCTCTCCCGCACCCCTTGCGGCTATCCTCCGTCCGGAGGGAAGCCCCCTCATGGTTACTGAGAAGCGTGTCCTCATGCCTGTCCGGGGGGCCTTCGATCTCCATGGCCAGCGCTACTGGCTCGATGGAGCAGTCGGCGGCATGGATTACTCGCAGGGGTATCCCCCCCGAGAAACGACTTGGCGCTGGGGGTTCTTCCTAGGCAAGAGCGTCGACGGACATCCCCTCGCCATGAATCTCGTCCAGGGCTTCAATGGCTATCCTGAGTGCGTTGTCTGGTTCGATGGCTGTTCCTTCCCTCTTGGTGAAGGGCGCTTCTCCTTTCACGAAACCAATCCTCTCGATCCTTGGTCGATCCAGACCGACGATGGGGCCGCTTCCCTTTCTTTCGAGCCCTGCGCCCTCCACCAAGAGGCTCACGACCTTGGCCCGATCGCTACCCGCTTCCTCCAGCCCATTGGCGTCTATCGGGGACACTTCGATATCCCGGGCCGGGGTCGGGTGCTGGTCGACGGCGCCCCTGGTGTCGCGGAGGACCAGTACGTCCGCTGGTAATCTCGCCTTCACGGCTGCCTCGACAGCGTCACTACAGAACGTCTAGAGTCCCCACCATGGCAAGCTCATCCTTCTCCTCTCTCCGTAACCGTCTGCTCTTGGTCGTGGCTCCAGTGGTTCTCTCGGCTTGCAGTTCCTCGCCCGCCCCTGGGCCTAGCGCGACCCCGACGACCACCCCGACATCTTCCAACTCCGCTGCCGTAACCCCCCGCCCCCCGCCCGTCGAGGCGGAAGGGCGCCCTCTGTTCATTGAGGATCAGCAAGTCAAGGCCCCGCTGGTGTCCGGCACGATCTGGGGATGAGAGGGCGCTACCTGGACCACTGCGAGTCCTCCGCTAAGCGCCTCACAGGGGAGCTTGCGCCTATGTACTGGGGTTTGTGCAGGGCCTCCAATCGGGCGAGGCGCAAGCACAGTGTTGGGACACCAAACCTACAAGAGAAAGGTTGGAGGTAACGACAGCGTCGAGTCCCTAGCATACAACTTGGCAGAGATGTCACCTCAGGATCGCCCCGGGCGATGGTTTCTGGATCCAGCGTTCTCGAATCGTGCGCCAGAAGATCAGTGTTCCCGGAGGGGAGTGATCCCTCAATTATCTATCAGCCCCCTCCTGAGACTGCAGAGCCAGTAGCCGTCGCGGCAGGTGGTACAGAGGCCGATGGCGAGGGTACTGCTTTGTCGGTGGGTGTCGAGGAAGGAGAGACTCCTCCACGAGGCACGGAGGCTTCCGGAGGCGGATGCGTGGAAACTGTCGGCCTAGTTCCAGGGGAGCGGTGGCGTAGGGGGGGTTTGCCGGAGGTTGCTTCGGAGGAGGCCGGAGGAGGCACCGAGGCGGAGGCACGGGCAAGGTAGGGGGTAAGTTCTGGGGTGACCCG
>JANWXX010000351.1 GCA_025057345.1 Polyangiaceae bacterium
TGTCTCTGGCGAGATCTTGATCCAGCCTACCGCCGCCCTCAAGGCCAACCTCCGGGGTCAGCGGATCCTCGTCCGCGGCTCTATCGCCGGCGATCTGGTTGCTCTCCAGGCGATCCACCTAGAAGCTGGTGCACGGGTCGTTGGCTCCCTGCAGGCTCCCGCCATCGCCATCGGGGAAGGTGCCCTCATCCGTGGACGTGTGGAAACTAGCCCCCTCGAGGATTCTACCGCGCAGCGCGCTCCGGCACCGGCGATTCATCGTGCCCCCTCCCCACCCGCGCGCACCGAGCCCGATCGCACTCCCTCCCGCCAGGAGTCCGCTCGCTACGAACCTGTACCTCGTCGCGAGCCTCCCCGGGTTGAAGCTTCCCGAGCAGATTCTCGTCGCGAGATCGCCCTCGGAATCGACCCCCCTCGGGCCGATGTTCCTCGGACCGAGGCATCCCGCCCGGCCGGCCCACTCCCTCCACCCCGACCGGCTCCTTCTGCGGCCTCCCCTCGACTCCCACCTCCTCCGCCCATCCCTACGCTACCAACGCTCTCCCCTCCGGCGCGCCCCCTACCCCCTCCACCTCCCCCTGCTCATGCGGAGGCTACCGTCGCCTCCGAGCCCGAGGAAGATCCTCAGGAACCGAACAACGGGCCTCCGCCTCCGGTGGTTCCTGCCCTCAAAAAAGGTATCCGGGGGGCCATGAAACAGCGGCATCGGTGAGTTCATGAGCCCGCGCACCAGGTTGCTTGATCTTCTCGCTTCCCTCAGCTACGAACGCCGCCGTGTGAACCTCGCCTCTGGCCGGGAGAGTGACTTTTTCATCGACTGCAAGCAAACCGTCCTCACAGCCGAGGGCCATGCTCTTGCCGGCCAGCTTCTCTTGGAGATCCTCCCCCGATTGGGCCCCTGCGAGGCCGTGGCGGGGGTCGAACTAGGGGGCTGCCCCCTAGCTAGCGCCGTCTCGCTCACTAGCTACCTCCAGGCGGACAAAACAGGCCACCCGCCGCTCCCTGCCCTCTACGTCCGCAAGAAAGCGAAGGACCACGGAACCCGTCGCACGGTGGAAGGAACCCGCTCCCTTCGCCCGGGGGCTCCAGTGGTCCTCTTGGAGGATGTAATTACGACCGGAGGTTCCTCCCTCGCAGCCATCGAATTTCTGCGGGAAGCTGGGGCCCAAGTGGTCGGTATCGCTGCGCTCGTGGATCGAGATGAAGGGGGTCGCGAGGCCATTGAAGCGGCAGGGTTCCGTCTAGAGAGCCTCTATACGCGCCATGACTTCCAGCCTTATGGCGGTTGAAACCTCATGGAATGAGGGTTGGAAGCAGCGAGGGTTCACTCGCTGGTGAGGCGCTTGATCTCTTCCTTGATGAGGGTTTCGGCTAGTACAGGGACAACCTCCCAAACCACACGCTCTACGACCTCGCGGGAGAGGGCGAGCACCGCATCGGCTTGGGCAGGAGTAAGACCAAGACCCGCCAGCTTTTCGCCAAGTTGCTCCTCCACTGTAGCGGTGAGGGGAGAAGGAGTTGGCGTTGGCGCTCCGGTAGGGCTGGGAGTGGGTGCTGGCGTAGGGGCAGGGGTTGCTCCCGGAGGAACTGGAGTGGGATCCTGCTTGACTTGAATCGGTAGGACAGGCTGGGTGACCTTCTCTGCTTGGACCTGGGCCACGGCGGCTGCATTGCCGAGGCCGGAGGCTGTGCGGGTGCGCACCTCGGCAGAACCACTCAGGGAAGGAATCTTCGTGGTAGGGCTGGGTTGAGGGTGGGTAAGGGGGCGGGAACCGAAGGTCTGGGTTTGGGGAGGAACCTGACGCGGAGATGTGGCAGGAGAGGGGGCCACGGTGCCGGGGATGGTTCCGCCTCCGGGTTTGGCAGCGGGAGAAGGTTGGGGTGCGGGCTCGGCCTTGGGGGCAGCGCTCTTGGTCTGGAGGACACGTTTGACCTTGTCGATAAGCTGTTGTGTATCGAAAGGCTTATCGGCGAACTCATCCGCGCCGGCAGCAGCCCCCTTGACTGCGTCGTAAGGGCCCTGCTTGGAGGAGAGAATCAGGACCGGAACGCCGGGCATCTCGGCTTTGAGCGTCTTGCAGAGAGCATAACCGTCCTGTCCGGGTAGGGTCACGTCGAGGAGGATGATCGCGGGTTTTTCGCTGCGTGCTTTCTTGAGCGCAGCCTCCGGGCTGTCAGCGGTGACGACGCGGAACTCCTCGCTACTGAACGTGATTTCGAGCACTTTGCGCATCGTGACGCTGTCATCAACAGCGAGCAGGGTCGTTGACACCGATGAGCCTCCTGGTCAGCGAACATGGGGGCGCTGCGGGGTCTCATGTTGGCGCGGCCTGTACGAGCATGTCAACCTTTCGAGGGGGCAAGCCCAAGGTTTCGGCGGAGCCGGTCTCCGGGGGGGTCAAGATTGGGGTGGAATGGAGTGCCGGTGATGGTTTCGAGGGCCTCTATGTAGAGGGCCGCGGCCTCGATCCAAATCTCCTCAGGGATTTCGGGGAGGGGGCCGTCCCCCAGAAACCCTTGCCCGGCCAGATAGCGGCGGAGAAACTCCTTGTCGAAGCTCTGGGGCTCGGCCCCCCGAGCCATTTGGATTTCATAGCTGGCCTCGAACCAAAAGCGGGAGGAATCCGGGGTGTGGATCTCGTCGATGAGGACAATCTCACCCCCCGGGAGGCGCCCAAACTCGTACTTGGTGTCCACGAGGATTAGCCCCTGCTGGGCACAATGGCGCTGGCCAAAGGAAAAGAGGGTCATAGCCTTCTCCGCAGCCTCATCGAAATCACGAGCGGAGAGCAGCCCTCGATCAAGGATCTCCTGACGGGAGAGGGACTCGTCGCGCCCTCCCTTGGCCGCCTTGGTTGAGGGCGTAAGGATAGGAGAAGGTAGCGGCTCGTTCTTCTTGAGTCCCTCCGGAAGGCGGTGACCGCAAAACTCCCGGGCCCCTCGGGCGTAGTGGTACCAAATGCTGGTGGAGGTAACCCCCGTGAGGTAGGCGCGCACCACAAACTCTACCGGTAGCGGCTCGCACTCCACGGCGATCATGACGTTGGGATCAGGAACAGAAATCAAGTGATTGGGAACAAGCTCTCGGGTAGCTTCCATCCAGAAAGCCGTGGCTTGATTAAGTACCTGCCCCTTCAACGGAAGGGTTCCAAGCACCCGGTCAAAGGCGCTGACCCGATCGGTGACAATCAGAGTCCGCTTGCCATCTCGGGTGTAGCAATCTCGCACCTTCCCCTCGTACTTCTCCCCTAGTTCGGGAAAATCTGTGGTGAGTAGCGGGTGAGGCAAGGCTTGGCGAAGCCAGGCTCGTAGCGTCGCAAGGTCCGTCGGCACGATGCGGACCCTAGCACGACCCCCAAAGCAGGTGGCTCTTGCAGCGACACGTGATATCCCATCTTACTCCTTGGCGACCATCTTTGGCTCCCCACGCAAGCTCCCGAAACCGCAAGACCTCCCTGGTCGCGTGGTCGTCCTCGACATTGCTTTCGCTTCCGAGGCAGGAGGCCAAAACAGCTTCCAGAAGATCACCCTCTCCTTCCTCCACAAGCTGGGCCCACGCCTTGCAGCCTGGGTCGACCATCACGATAGCGTTGAACATGCTCGCTTCCGTCATGACCCTCGCTTTATTCTCCGTACCAAAGCTGAGCACGGTGCCTGTCCCGAGATCATCACCCCCGAGCTCGTCGAACGTATCGGCCCGTGGGATACGATTGTATGTCACAACGACTTTGACGGTGCTGTCAGTGCTGCCAAGTGGCGTCTCGGTGGCCTTGAGCCCTACCCGGGGGCTGACGAAGATGCCCGCGCTGTCGACACCCGGGTCGGCAAACCGGGCCCTATTGGCGAGCGCTTCGATCGGGCCATACGAGCACGACCCCGCGACCTCGCGTTGATGGGCCTCATCGTCCGCCACTTGAGTGAGCGCCTCGCTGACGCCTCCCTCTGGGAACCTATCGATCTCGCTGCCCGTGAGCTGGATGCCATCGAGGCCAACACCCGCAAGATTGCTGAACGCTATGCCCGCATCCCACCCGGCGTTGCCCTGGTCGATGCCTCTGACCTCGGACCCTACGACAAGACGTTGTTGCTCCTCCTCGGTCAAGAGCGCGAACCGGTTTCCGTGGTCATCGATCGCCAGAGCGTCACCCTCGCTGCCGCCTTCAACAGCGGTATCAACTTCCTCTCCCTCCTCGGCCTCTCCGGCGGCATGCCTACCCGCGTCTCCGTTGATCGCTCCACGCTCCCTTCCGTCTGGAAGGCTCTCGGCGTCGACCCCACCGAGGCTGAGCGCACCCTCGATCGATGAATCAACCGCAGCGTTCGCCTCGTGCTCTCACCGCCAGTGCCACCCAGAGCCCCACCGAAAACAGTAGACAAGCACCGCCAATCACCCACGGCGGGAGCGACTCCGCCCCCAGCAACGCCCCCGCCCACCCGGGCCGAGTGTACATCAGCGTCACCGCTAGCCCGTTGTTCAGACCGTGGAACACTACCGACGGGGCAAGCGATCCAGAGCGCCACCGCAGGAGTCCCATCACCAACCCCAGGGAAAACGTCGGCAACAGCCGGTACGCCGACCCGTGGGCAAGCCCAAACAACAGCGAGGAAAGCACCACCGCCCACCCTGCTCCGAGCCCCTGCAGCCCCCCGAAGATCAGCCCTCGGAACAGCATCTCCTCACATACCGCAGGCACTACAGCCCCGAGCAGCAGTACCCCCCACAGCGGAGCACCGTCGAAGAGCAGCGCCTTCTCCAGCCCCTTCACGAGATCCGGCGGCGGAGGTAGCACCCGCATCACGGCCGCTGAGACGACCAACCAAGATGAGCTTCCCAGCAGCAGGGCCCCCATCATCATCCTTGCCTTAGGCCGTACTAGCCCGTAGGTCACCGGAAGAGAGAACCCATACATACGTACCATCAGGAGCGGAAACAGGAGAAAAAAACCAAGTTGAGAAAGCAGATGTTGCATCAGGAGGCTCTTCCCCTCCAACAGCAGGCTCCCGTAGAAAAGCGCCACGAGCGCCGCGCCAAACACCGAGAGCGCGAAGGCTGGCCCAGGCCTCTCTCCGACTCTCTCTCCTAGCCCCAACAACGCCTTCAGCGAAGTGTTCCCTCCAAGCAGCACCGTCTCCTGGGTGAAAACCCGCGCTGCCAGAAGCAGCGCAAGCACCGCATACACCGCGGAGGAGGCCAGTGTCCAAAACACCAGTTCTACCCCTGCTTCTCCCTGGAAGAGCGACTTGATCAGCAGTGCCACATTCAGCACCGGTGCCATCGCCGTCCCCCGGTTGAGCTCTACCCCCGGAAGCATGGTCACCCCCGAGAGCAGGGTCATGGGTAGATACGCCGGCATAAGCACGTTCTGCCCATCCTTGAAATCTCGGGCAAAGGCTGCCAGCGCCAGGAAAAGTGCAGAGAACAGGAAGTTGAC
>JANWXX010000352.1 GCA_025057345.1 Polyangiaceae bacterium
GTCGAGGGAGCCCGAACCCGAGGACTATGCCTTGCGCCAGTCCAAAGTTTCCGTGCTCATCCTGGACGTGGCGTAGAGGGAGTGGTTGAGGACGCTACGGTACTTGCGGGCACGGCTGGATGGCTCCGGGAGCACGGTGTGGATCCGGCCCCCCTGGAGCCCTTGGTAGCTCGCTTGGCAGCTGGGGGCCAGACCCTGGTTGGGGTGGCCCGATCCGGCAGGCTCATGGGTTGGGTTACTGTGGCAGATACAGTGGCTCCTGGGGCTCGTGCTGCGATCGATGCGCTCCGGACGATGGGTGTCGAGGTGGTGATGATCACCGGCGATCGAGAAGAAACGGCTCGGCATGTGGCGGACCATCTTGGGATCCCTCGGGTAGTGGCGGAGGTGCGTCCCGAGCAGAAGGCCGAGCAGATCCGTCAAGAGCAGGCTCGCGGACGGAAGGTGGCGATGGTGGGCGACGGTGTTAACGATGCCCCGGCCCTTGTAGCTGCAGATGTCGGCATTGCTCTGGGAAGCGGAAGTGACATTGCTGTCGCAAGCTCGGATGTCACACTGGTTCGTGGTGGTATCGCCACACTACCAACGGCGCTCCGTTTGGCCAGGGCAACGCTCAGCACCATTCGGAGCAATCTGTTCTGGGCTTTCCTCTACAATGGGGTGGGTATCCCTATTGCTGCCGGTGTGCTTGCCCCCTGGACTGACCTAAGGCTCTCTCCGGTTCTGGCCAGTGCGGCCATGTCCCTGTCCAGCGTTTCGGTTTTGCTTAGCTCCCTGCGCCTGCGACGCTTCCGATGACCGAGGGGTGCCTGCCGGTTCCGTTGAAACAGAACGGAAAGAAACCGGCAAAAGGCACTGCGGTAGCAGAAACAGGAGTGGCAAGAGGTACGAGCTGGATTAGGTTGCCACCTCCGGGTTTTTCCCGGGAGAACCGAAGGTATTGGTCATGAGCATTTCCCGCCCACGCAGCCGCATTTACGGCACTGGAAGGTATGTGCCGAGCCATGTGCTGACGAACCAGGATCTGGAATGCATGGTGGATACCACCGATGCGTGGATCACGGAGCGCACAGGGATCAAGGAGCGCCATATAGCCGGGGAGGGAGAGGTCACGAGCGACATGGCGGCAGCCGCAGGGCGGGCGGCACTGGAGATGGCCGGGATCCCGGCCTCCAAGCTGTCGATGATCATCGTGGGGACGATCAGCCCAGATACACCGATGCCTGCTTGCGCTGTCCATGTACAACAGAAGCTAGGGGCCGGCACTTGCCCGAGCTTCGACCTATCGGCGGCTTGCGCTGGCTTCTTGTACGGGATGTCCATCGCCGATCAGTTCATCCGCTCGGGACAGGGGGGGTACATCCTGGTGGTGGGGGTCGAGCTGCTATCGAGGATCCTGAACTGGAAGGACCGAACGACCTGCGTACTCTTTGGGGACGGAGCAGGAGCTGTGGTGCTTGGTCCGAGTGACGAAGGGCCCGAAGTGGAGCGGCCGCGAGGGGTGCTGGCGACCAAGCTCTATACTGACGGTTCGCTGGCAGAGGCGCTGGTGATTCCAGGAGGAGGCTCTCGAGAGCCGCTGACACCAGAGGCACTGGCAGCGAGCCGGAACAAGGTCCACATGAGTGGCCAGGAGATCTTCAAGGTGGCGGTGAAGAATCTGACCTCGGCCACCAAGGAGTCCTTGGATGCAGCGGGGATGCTACCCGAGCAGGTGGACTGGGTGGTAGCCCATCAGGCCAATCTACGGATTCTAAACCAGGTAGCGGCGAGGCTGGCGATTCCCCCGGAGCGCTTCATTCTCAACATTGAGCGCTACGGCAACACGTCCAGCGCCAGCATTCCCATCGCCCTCGACGAGGCGGTGCGCGATGGTCGAATCCAGCCTGGCCACAACCTGGCCATGTGCGCCCTGGGAGCCGGGATTTCTTGGGGGGGTGCAGTCGTTCGTTTTTGATTCAGGAGCCACAGATAACGTGGGGAAAACCGCTGCGCTCCTCGCAGGAACACCCTCGGGTCAGCGGCCCGATGCAGGAGCACGAGGGTTTTGGGGTGCACTCGACAGCCCAGGCGCAGCCGGTCACTCCGCCTGATTTCTGGCAGTAGAACCCTGCGGGGCAAATTCCATCGCCGCACACAAAGCAGCTTCCATCTTCGCAGGAAGGCCCCTGTGGCCCCTTGGGGGCGGCAGGTTTGGAGCTAGCTCCCGCGGGAGTCCCACTCGCTTCGGAGACACCCATAGGAGGGTCACTGGCCCCCTTAGCACCAGGACCGGAGGCGCCAGGCGTACCGCAAGCTAGGAGGGCCAGCGCGAGAACCAAGAGCGACGGGGGCAAGAGATGGCTGCGGGCACGCATCGGAACTCGACGCTACCACGAAGCAGCGGGAATCGTTCCAGGGGGTTGGTTGGCCCGTGGTACAAGGAGGCGATGAGCACGGCCGCAAGGGTGATCCGGGCGATCCCCGGACTGGTGGTGAGCGAGGCTCCAGTGGATCGGATGGCTTACGGGCGGGATCTCTGGCCTCGCCACCACCTGCTGGTGCGTCATCGTAAGGTTGTTGAGACAACCCGCCCCGCGGTCATCGTATGGCCTACCTCGACGGAGCAGGTGGCAGCAGTGGTTCGTGCCTGCGCCGAGCAAGGGGTGCCCCTAGTACCCTTTGGGGCAGGCTCTGGGGTCTGCGGAGGCATCTTGCCGGATGAGTCTACCGTGGTGCTGGATCTCAAGCGCCTCGCGTCGGTACGCCGCCTAGATCCCTCTCAACCGAGCCTTGACGTAGAGGCCGGTGCCTTGGGGATCACCCTAGAAGAGTGGCTTCAGCGGGAGGGATGGACCATCGGCCATTTCCCCTCATCCATCCTCTGCTCGACGGTCGGAGGCTGGCTAGCAGCCCGGGGAGCAGGCCAATGCTCTGGACGCTACGGCAAGATCGAAGACATGGTGGCCTCCCTTGAGCTAGTCGACGGCCGAGGAGAGATCCACCAGCTCCACCGGCGCCCCCACGGCCTCGATCTGACGCCCTTGCTGATCGGCAGCGAGGGCACCCTCGGTGTCCTCACCGCCTGCACCCTTCGCCTGCACCGTGTCCCCACCTCCCGGGCCTTTCGGGCCTTCACCTTCCCCACCACGGAGGCTGGTTGGGAAGCACTTCGAGCGATGTTTCAGCAGGGCCTCCGCCCTGCGGTTTCTCGGCTCTATGACCCCTTCGATAGCCTTCTGGCTCGTCAGGGAAGCGTTCGGACCCGAGAGCGGAATGTGACCAGCGGGGGTTATGGGGTGCTTGGGCAGATGCTCCGATTTCCTCGGGTGCTCAATGCGATGATCGACACGATGGTTGATCGAGCGGTGGGAGCCATGCTGATCCTCATCTTTGAGGGAAATGACCAGGAGCCCCACGAAGATGCAGATGCAGCTGCAGCTCTGGTCCGTGGCTGCGGAGGTATCTCTCTGGGGGAAGGACCTGCCCGCCGATGGCTGGAGCACCGCTACAGCGTCAGCTATCGCCAAGCCCCGGTGTTCCGCTCTGGTGCCTTCAGCGACACCTTTGAGGTCGCTGCCCCTTGGTCCCGCTTTAAGGCCCTCTACGAGGGTGTACGCCGCGCCCTTGCGGAGAAGGTTTTCGTGATGGCCCACCTCTCCCATGCCTATCCGGACGGCTGTTGCGTCTATTTCTCCTTTGCAGGATCTGCAGCAACGGAGGAAGAGGCCCTCCGGCTCTACGACGCTACTTGGGCTGCGGCGATGCAGGCAGCATTGGAGGCAGGCGGCACCATCTCCCACCACCATGGTATCGGACGGAGCAAGGCCCCTCGCCTCGGGGAAGAGCTAGGACGCGGTGTGGACGTTGTCCGTGGGCTGATGCGAGCTTTCGATCCCGCAGGAGTGATGAACCGGGGGAACCTCCTCCCCCGGGAACCTTCCATTCCCTTGCGCCTACCGGTGCTCCCCCGCGGGTTCGTCCTCGACGAGGTATCCATGCTAGCAACCATCCCGGCGGCGATGACCCTTCGAGAGGTCCAGGCGCGCCTGGAGCCGCGGGGGTGGCGGCTTCCGCTCACCACCCAGGTGGATGGCTCCCTACCGGTAGGGGCCTGGATCGAGGCAGGTGCGCCGGGCGCCTTCGACCCATGGTCGGACCCATGCGATCATCTCCTGGCAGGGCTTCGCGCAGTGCTACCCTCGGGGGATGATTTGCTGATCCGCCCCTGTCCTCGCCGCGCTGCTGGCCCGGACCTGATCGCCCTGTTTGCCGGTGCTGCAGGTCGCTTTGGTCGCGTTGAGCAGATTGATCTACGCATCCGCAGGATGAACGAACCGCCCGCCCGCCCTCTACCTTTCGCTGGCCCTCGTGATCTTCCTCTCTCTCCAGGAGAGAGCGTCTTGATCGAACGGATCCGTGCGGAGCTGTGATCAGTCTTCAATCACCGAGTCGGTAACGGTGACGGGGGTTTCGGAGTGGTGGGAGAGCTGGGGATATTTGGGGTACCAAGAACCTCCCTTGTTCCCCTTGATCACCGAGCGTTCGATCACGATATTTCCGGTCTTGTCGTTGCTCACAAAGAAGATCGCACTTCCGTGAGCATTCACTTGGTTGTGCTCGATCCTCGTCCCACATAGCCGCAGGGTCATTGTGTTGCCGTCGTTGTAGATGGCTCCGCCACTGCCGCCGCCTGGGGTTCCCGGTTGTGCAGGATTCCCCCCGTTGCCTACAGCGCTGTTGTAAGAAAAGAGGCTGTTGAGGATGGTCCAGGAGACGTCGATGCTGCTGATACCGCCACCGTTGGAGCAGGAGCCGCCCATCCCTGGAGCGCCGCCAAAGGTGCTGTTGACCACGTAGACGGGCTTTCCTTGGAACTGGCTAAGCACACGGACCGCAGCGCCGCCGAGGTCGGGTCCGGTGGGCTCGCAAACACTGCGCAAGAATCTGCTATTGAGGATTTTGAGGCGGCCCCCGCGGACAAAGATGGCACCTCCCCCACCCCCCTCGGCAGTTTCGCCTGTGGAGTTGCCATCCAGGAAGGTGAGGTTCTGCACCGTGAGCTGGGGGTGGTCCTGGTTCTGGCAATGGGGGGTCGTCCAGACCTGCTGGGGGTCGCAGGTATTCTGGTACAGGATACGCACCTTTCCGCCGCCACTGAGGGTCACCTTTCCGCCGCCGTCGAGAACGACCTTTGGCCCCTTGTCGTTGAAGATTTTGGCGGTTTCCGTCAGCGTGATGGTCACCGGGTCCGGCCCGCAGTTGAAGGTAATGATGCCGCCCTTGGCCACGGCATCCACCACGGCCTTCCCAGTGCAGCTCTCCTTGGTGCCATTCCCAACGACTGTGGTGGGCTTGGAGGTATCCTCCAATGCTGCCTCTGCTGGGATCTCGCAGGTTGCCTCCTGGTTCGGGTTCCCCACCGGTGGCCCTTCGCCTACC
>JANWXX010000353.1 GCA_025057345.1 Polyangiaceae bacterium
GCGAGGGCTTGGTCCTCCTGTTCCGCCAGGGCATAGGATCGCTCCCGGTCTTGAGCGATATCTTCGTGAATCGCTTGGATGCGCTCCAGATCTCCTGCCATGGCTCGCTCGTGGTTCTCCCGAGTGATCCGGTCGGTCACCGACTCGGTACGCTTCTGTCGCAAAAGCTCCAGCAGGGATGCCAAGTCGCCGTCGAAGAACTGCGTTCCGCGCGGCTTGCCAGCGTGGATGGCGTCGAGCACCGAGAGCCTGACAAGTTGCACCATAGGGTCCGGCGACCGGCGAAAGAACGGAACTAGCCGAGGAGGTGTTTCGGTGCCATAAGCCAGCCTAGGATGGAAGGCCGCATGTACGAACGTAGGTCGTTGCCTTGGCGTCCTGGCTCCGTTCTCCTCGCCAAAACGGGCAGAAAATTCGAGAAATTCTGCTGCAGAAAGGGTCGCTCGGGGGAACACCACCTGGGCCACTTCAATCCGAGGCTGCCCCGCCAACTCGTCCACGATCCCGTGGAGGATCTCCGTCGTAGGGATCGGTTCCGGCCGCAGCAGGATCACCCCTCCCCCAGTTTCCCGCGCGATCCTAGCGTAAGGACATATCCCTAGGCCCTCAACAATCTCTTGGTTGAATCGAAGGTGAATACGACGGGCCTCCCGTTCGAAGGCTGGACCCAAAGGGCGCATGATTTCCCCAGTCTAGAGCACCTTGGGGAGCACGGCCACGGCCTCAGGCGTGGAGCTGCTGTGCTAGGTAATTGGCCTCTCCGAGCTGCTTCACCAGCTCAAGTTGGGTCTCCAGCCAGTCGGTGTGCGCTTCCTCCGAAACTAGGATGCGCTCCAGTAGCTCGGCGCTCCCGTTGTCGCCAAGATCCCGGCAGAGCTTGATCCCCTCGTTGAGCCGCTTGATCGCGTCGTACTCCAGAGCCAGGTCGTTCTTGAACTGCTCCACCGCGGTTTCTCCGATATTGACCTTGCCTAGACGCTGCACGTTCGGAAGCCCCTCCAAATACAAGATCCGCTCGATCAGAGCGTCCGCGTGCTTCATCTCATCAATGCTCTCCTTGTGGACCTTGCCTCCCAGCCGCAGGTACCCCCAGTTGCTCAGCATCTTTGCATGGAGGAAATACTGGTTGATCGCCGTCAATTCGGCGGTCAAGACATCGTTCAGCAAGGTGATGACGTCCGGGTGTCCCTTCATGGTCCTTGAAGTTACTCTGCTCTTTTAGCATGGGCCTTTGAAATGCTTGTTCAATGGTCTTTTCAAGAACCACAGGGCCTGGGGCTGGAAAAGCTACCCCGCCTCATGCACAGTGCATCGACCGGTGCAGAGCCGGTCTTTCAAGAGGTTGATCCCGTGAGTAGTGAAGAGAAGCCCGAGTCGTTTGCGTCGCTGCTGGCCGAGTCTGCCCCTGATCCACGACGCGCGTCGATCCGCTTGGGCGCCAAGATGGATGTTATAGTCACCCAGATCGGGAAGTCGGATGTATTTGTCTCCCTCGGCGCCAAGCAGGAGGGATTCATCGAGCGTGCCCTTCTAACCGACAAGGAGGGAAAGCTCTCCGTGGAGGTCGGTTACCGCATCACCGCCCGCGTTGTCGAGCACGGTGGTCAGAGCGGGGCTGTGCGCTTGGAGCCCCTCGTTGTCCGTCCTCCTCAAGACGATACAGCTCAAGCCGCTCCCCAGGTCGAAGGACCCGTACTCGCTGAGGGTCTCAAGGTTAAAGGCAAGGTGACTCGCGTTGAGCGTTATGGTGTCTTTATCCAGATCGATGGAACCCAGGGTCGTAAGGGACGCGGGCTCATCCCCACGGCCGAAACCTCCACCCCCCGCGGTGCTGACCTTCATAAGGCTTTCCCCATCGACGCTGAGGTCGAGGCGAAGATTGTGAAAATCGAGGAGGATGGGAAAATTCGACTCTCCATTTCTGCCCTCAAGCTGGATGAAGAGCGCAGGCAGTTCGAAATCTTCACCAAGCAGGCTAGCGCTCAGGACCAGAACGGAACCTCTCGCAACCCGCAGGAGCCCCCTCCGAAGAAGATGGGTACTTTGGGGCTCCTCCTCCAGCAGAAACTCGGGAAGAAATAGCCTCTTACGGTTTCCATGGCCTTGGTACTGTGCTTGGTCCAACGGAGTGCGGGTGCTGTGGCCTTGGACACCGGAACGTTCGCCCCTTCTTACAAGGGCCGTAGGAGTCGCGGGTGGGATGCTACAAGGGCGGGATGACCGTTGCTGTCGCTGTGCTCTACCGTAAGACCGCACGGACTTCCTTCCACGCCCTCGTCGGCGCCCAGGAAACCGCGGCGGACTTGACCTCGATCCCGGTGCACTTTGCGCCGGATGCGGCCGCTCTCGAAAGAGCTATCCGTCAGGAGCGAGCGGCTGGGCGGCGAGTGCTGGTAGGGTGGTCTTTTTACTCGCCGGAGGTCTTCGAGGTGGGCCAGATCTTCCGCCAGATCCTCGGGGCCTGCGGGCGCCAGGGAGTGCTCCATGTGGCTGGCGGAGTCCACGCCTCCGCAGAGCCACTGGCCACCCTGCGCATGGGCTTCGATCTGGTAGCCATCGGCGAGGGAGAAACCACATGGATCCACCTGCTCCGGGCGCTGCTCGCGGGCGACGATCCCCGCTCGGTGCCGGGCCTTGCCTGGGAGGAGGACGGTCTGCTCCGGGATCGAGGCCGCGCCGAAACCCGCGATCTCGACGTGTACCCTTCCTTTGCCATGGCCCACGGGCGCTGGGGGGCCATTGAGATCACCCGGGGCTGCATCTACGCCTGCCGCTTCTGCCAAACGCCCTACTTCTTCAAAGCGCGCTTCCGTCACCGCTCCGTCGAAAGCGTCCAGGACCATGCGCGTTACCTGCGCCGCCACGGCCAGCGGGACGTGCGCTTCCTGACACCGACCTCCCTCTCCTACGGGGCTGACGGCGAGGAGCCGCGTCTTGATCGCGTGGAAGCGTTGCTCCGGGGTGTGCGGGACGCCATTGGCCCCGACGGCCGGATCTTCTTCGGCTCCTTCCCGTCGGAGGTGCGCCCGGAGCACGTTACCCCGGAGGCGATTCGGCTGCTGCGTCCGCTGGTGGCCAACGAGGCGCTGCTGATCGGAGGTCAGTCTGGATCCCAGCGGATGCTCGACGCCACCCGCCGGGGGCACTCGGCGGCGTCTATCCTGGAGGCTGCGCGTCTTGCTCGCGAGGGCGGCTTTGTCCCCCATATCGATTTTCTCTTCGGGATGCCCGGTGAGGAAGAGGACGACGCTACTGCATCCCGCGCCCTGATGCAAGAGCTGGTCCGGCTGGGGGCGAAGGTCCACGCCCACACCTTCCTGCCGCTCCCCGGGACGCCGCTCCGGGATGCAGAGGCAGGTGCCCTCGACCCCGCTACTGCGCTTCACCTAGAGCGCCTCGCTTCCAGGGGGCTCGCCTACGGCCAGTGGCGCCGCCAGAGAGCTGTGGCGGAGCAGCTGGTCCAGCTCCGTCGCGCCCGGTGAGCACGGTTGGGGGGCGGCATGGTACCTGACTTCGTGAGGCTGCTCTCTGGTTCGCCGCGACGGTGGGTGCTGCTGTGGGCGCTCTTGAGTGGGTGTGGGAAAACCTCTACTGATCAGCCAACCCATCTCCTCGCTCCTGCTCCATTGTCCTCGGCTGTTGCGTCGTCCGCGATCTCCCGGCTACCGCCCGGGGCGGCCCGGGGGCTTCCCGGAGCCCTCTGGCTTGATGTGCGGACCCGTGCCGAGCGGAGCCAGGGATACCTCGCTGGCTCGCGCCTTCTCCCCCTTGACGAGCTTCCCCGGCGCCTCCCGGAGCTGGAAGGCGTGAAAGATCGGAACATCGTCCTGGTTTGCGCCTCCGGGCACCGGGCCACCGAGGCTGCTTCCGTGCTCCAGCGGGCCGGGTTTTCAAGGCTCCACGTCCTCGAAGGCGGCCTGCTGGCCTGGGATCAGCCCCTCACCGCCCCTCGGCTCGACCCCGACGGCCTCGGGTTTGTAGAGCGGTTCCGAGTAGGTGCCAGCTTTCTCGTGGTGCAGCAGCCGGATGACGAGCACCCTCGGGCCGGGCTCGAAGTCCATGCGGTGTATCCGGGCGGGGTCGCGCAGGGGAAGCTACATGTCGGAGATGTGGTGGAGCGGGAAGGCGAGGGTGAAGTTTCCTACCGTTCCCTGTTCCCTCCCGGAAAATCCCTCCAGCTTCGTGTGATCTCCCCCGACGGTGTTGCCCGCACCGAGACCTTGACTCCGCCCCCCCCCCCCCCCCCGCTGACGCCCCCGCCGCCGCTCCCGGGGCCGCTCTCGGAGCCCTGGCAGCGGGAGGTGGTTCCGGTGCTGGACTCGCCGGAAGGCATTGCGTTGCGCCGTGCGTTCCAAGAGCAAGCGCAGGCATGGGCCCCCTCGGCGCTGCCGCTGCCTGCGAGCCTCTTGCTAGATCCAGCGCGCCTCGCCTCGCTGTTGGCCTCGCCTCCGGGGGACTTCCAGGAACGGGAGCCTCGCGCTCTACTGCTACGCGCGCTGGAGGAAAGCGAGGCGCTGCTGGGGGTCAAAAAAGACTTCAATCGGCGAGCGGAGAAGACGGGAGCAGGCGAGTGCTGCGGTACTGCGGAGGCGCTGGTGAGGTGGGTGGCGGGGCAGGTGAGGGCAAGTCGTCGGGAGGCTACCCGGGCACTCGATGGATTCCTTGATCAAGAGAGGAAGATGTTTGCAGAGCGCGCCGCGAGGCTCCGGGGCGCAGTGGAGCGGCAGGTGTTCCTGCATGACGCCCGGGAGCGGGGCGAGGTGATGGAGCTGGCAGCGTTGGCGGAGGAGGGGAGGAGGTTCCGGGCGGGTGCATGCGTGATGGGGGTGAGGCGGCTGGCGAGGGTGCTGGATTCGGCGGTGCTGACGGCGCTGGTAGGCGCGTCGTGGCCGGAGCGGGAGGCGCCAGCAGGTTCGGGCGTGGAGGGGTTGGTACGGGGCTGGCTGGACATGCCGGAGGGGCCGGTGGTCCTGGGCGGGCAGGGAGCAAACCGGTACCGGGGGAGGTTCTTGGCGATTCTGGATATGGGTGGGGATGACCGCTACGAGATGAGGTCCGGGGAGGAGCCTTCGCTGGTGCTGGATCTGGCCGGGGACGACGTGTACACGGTGGAGGAAGAGGCCGCGTGGGCACCGGGGCGGGCGCTGCTGCTGGCGGATCTGGCGGGGAACGACCGGTACCGGAGCGTAGGGGCAGGGTTGGCATCCGGGTATTTTTCCGCGTCGGTGCTGGTGGATGCGGCGGGAGATGACCGCTACGAAGTCGGGCACGGGGGGCTGGGTGCGGGGCGTTTTGGCGTGGGAGTGCTGGTGGATGTCGCAGGGAACGATCTGTTCCGGGGAGGGCGAGCTACGCAAGGTTTCGGTGGTCCCGGAGGAGTGGGGGTGCTGGTGGATGCAGCGGGGG
>JANWXX010000354.1 GCA_025057345.1 Polyangiaceae bacterium
GAAGCGGCTCCTGAACGAGGTTTCGTTCAAGGCACTACCGGGGGACATGATTGCGCTGATGGGCCCCTCCGGCGCTGGCAAAACAACGCTGTTGATGACCCTCAACGGCTATAAGCCCCCGTCCGCGGGCATCGTCCGGATCAACGGGCAAGATCTTTACGAGATCTACGACGCACTTCGCGGCAGCATCGGCTACGTTCCCCAAGATGACATCGTGCATCCGGAACTCACGGTGTTCGAGGCGGTCAAGTACTCAGCTCGGTTCCGCCTGCCCCCCGACTACTCAGAAGAGGAAATCGACAAGCAGGTCATGAACACCCTGTCGGCGCTGGGTCTCGATAGCCTGGCGCATTTGCAGATCGGCAAGCCCGAGAAGAAGGTGCTCTCGGGCGGCCAGCGCAAGCGTGTCAACATCGCCCTGGAGCTAGTCACAGACCCGGTGATCCTGTTCCTTGACGAGCCTACCTCAGGCCTCGCTGCGGACGACACGACTTCGCTGATCACACTGCTTAGCAACGTGGCCAAGTCCACCGGCAAGACGATCATCATGACGATCCACCAGCCGGCTAAGGATGAGTACGAGCGCTTCAATCTAGCGCTGATCCTGGGCTACGGAGGTATACCGATCTTCTATGGCCCGACGACGCCAGATTCTTACAAATTTTTCGGCTCCTGGAAGGAGAAGATCGGCAAAGTCAACGACATCGACAACCCCCGCGACATGTTTGACATGTTGCGTCTGCGGGAGAATGCGGTCTTCGACCAGATGCGGGCGCAGAACCCCCAGGTCCCCAAGGTGGAGGCGCGGAAGGTCGCCTGCGCTGCCTGGCAACAGGAGTTCCAGCAGACCCGTACCTTCCAGATGATGTACAGCGGCTCACGGGCGGTGGGTCAGGGGCAGAGCCAGCGGGGTATCCCCGATAGCTCGGGCCGAACTTCCGGACAGCTATGGTTGCTCTTGTCGAGATACTTCAAGATCAAAATCCGAGATATGGGCGGCACTGCCATCATGCTCCTTCAGGCACCCATCATCGGCGGGTTGCTGGCCTTGGTATTCGGCGGACAGAGCGAGTCGCTCCCCTTCTGGTGCATCGGTGCCCTTCAAGAACTTAAGCGGAAGTCTGGAGGAGCAGGCGGCGACCTCAATGCCATCTTGGCCCAGATGACCAAAACCAGCGACCACGCGGCAGCCATGTTCTTCCTGGTGGTGTCTGCTATCTGGTTCGGCACGTCGAACGCTGCTCGCGAGATCGTCAGCGAACGAGCCATCTACCTGCGAGAGCGCATGGTGAATCTGGGGCTCGTCAACTACGTGATGAGCAAATACATCCTCCTCAGCTTCTTCTGTGTAATCCAGTGTGCGGTGCTCCTAGGCATCGTGTTCTTCGCTCTGGGCTTCCACGGAGGGGCTAGCGCCTTCCTCATGGATCTTGGCTACCTCACCAGTGTCGCTGTCTGCGCCGTCGCTCTCGGCTTGCTGATCTCCACCAGCGTCGAATCCAGCGAAGCTGCCATGGCCCTGACCCCCATCGCCCTCATCCCTCAGGTCGTTCTTGGTGGGATGATCGTGCCGATGACCACCAACGAGACGTTGAAGTGGCTTATGTATCTCATCCCTGCCCGATGGGGCTTCCAGGGGGTTGCGGCTCAGGAGCGTATGGCCATCGCCGACCACCCTGCTTGGCTCATGAATCTGGGGAATCCGGGGCTGAATTCTCCTGATGATTTCCTCTCGGGAGGCCGCTTTCAATGTGCGAAAGCACAGCTTGCCTCTGATACCTTCAATGGGGCCTGGGGCTTCCACCAGTATGAGCAGACCTGGCTCCCTTTCGTTGTCCTCGCCGGGATGTCTCTCGTGCAGATTGCCTTCCTTCTGATTCTGCTCAAGCGTCGTGATCCGGTCTGAGGGACACAAAAGAGCAACCGTCGAGGCAAGTTCTGGGGTTATGCTCCCGCTCCGTGCGACTCCCTGACCGCTGGGTTACGCGGCTTCTCGGTTCCGCGGCCTGTTCTCTGCTGATCTCAACCCCTTCCTTCTCTCAAGAGCCCCCCCACTCGGTGCCGGAGGAGCGTCCCTCTCCCTCCTCGGAACCTCCTCCCCCCGAGGAGCGTCCCAGCCCAACGCGACCGCCTCCGGTCTATGCTGCCGCTGCCATGACCGCACCGCCCACCGGCAAGTTCGAGTTTGGATCCTATGGTCGAGTCATGACCTCCCTGGACGGACGCGGCGGTCCTGGACGGAATGCAGATCTGGTGGCCCACGGTACGCGGCTCGACGAGGACAATTATGCCGAGCTAGAGTTTCGTCGAGAAGATCGTTGGACGTTCAAGGGGGCTGATCCCGTAACAACGCGGATCGTCGCGACCATGGCCATCGGAGAGCCGCTCTTCCACTCTAGCGGGAGATTTGATGCAAAATTGGCTGTCCGGAATCTCTATATTGAAGAGCGAGATATCGGTTACAAGGGTCTAGCCGTATGGGCAGGGAGCCGCATGTATCGCGGAGACGATGCTTACCTGCTCAATTGGTGGCCCCTGGACAACCTGAACACCTTGGGTGGAGGCGTGCGGTTGAATCTACCAAGCAAAACAGAGATCGGCCTGCAGATCGGGTCGAATCGGCTGGATCATCCCCACTTCACCCAGAACGGGGTGAGGGTGGCACCGAACAACCAGTTCGGTACAGTGATAGTACCGATCCTGAACCGCCCGAAGGTGATTGAGTCGTTGCGGGGCGAACAGCTATTGATGATGAATGACAAGGCTGGCTTCAAGGTGGTCCTCTACGGGGAGCTTCACCAGCTCGGCAGTGGTCAGCGGGAGCGAGAGCCTGGGCGCTACGAGAACATGCCCGGCGATAGCGGATACGTGGCTGGGTTCCAACTTGGAGCCTTCACCGGCGAGCGGGACTCCCACCTGAACTTCTTCCTGCGATACTCTACAGGCATTGCTGCCTTCGGCGGTGATCTAGCGGTGCCTACCTCGCTGGCCGCTGATCGCACCACTGGAGATTCGCGGGAGCTTTCCCTTGCCTTCTCGGGCAACTACGAGGTGGGACCGCTAGCGGTGATGGGGGCAGGCTACCTCCGGACCTTCCGGGGGGCGAGCACGGACACCTTCAGCTACGCCAACCTAGACGAAGGGATTGTGGTACTGCGGCCTCACTACTACTTCACCGAACGTGTTGGGGTCTTCGTGGAAGGATCCTATCAATCGCATCGACGTGGGGTGCTGGTGCCGGCCACTGGCAAGCAGCTGCAAGGGTCCCTAGTACGCTTCGGCGTGGTACCTTTTCTGAGCCCTGCGGGGAGAGGTTCTTATGTCCGACCGCAGATCCGTCTGATCTGGTTGCTGACGCGCAGGGATGACGGAGCACGCTCCTTCTATGCATCCGATGATCTCTTTGCGCGTAGGCAGACCGAGCAATTCTTCGGTCTCTCGGCCGAGTGGTGGTTCAACTCGTCTTACCGGTGATCCATGCTGACCCGTACCCTGCTAGCTCTCCGCCCCTTTGCCCTTGCTGCTGCCTGTATGCTGGCTTCCTGTATGAATCTCCCGGAGGAGGAGAAGCCGGTACTCACCACCGAGAAGCGGGACTGGCGCGAGGATATCATCTACCAAGTGCTCATTGACCGCTTCGCCAACGGCGACCCCACCAACGACTACAACGTCAGGCCAGAAGATCCAGCTCGCTATCATGGGGGGGATTGGCTAGGGCTGGAGCAAAAACTTGATTACATCTCGGCGCTGGGGGTGACGGCCCTTTGGATCTCCCCGGTAGTCAAGAACGTGGAGACGGATGCAGGTGTGGACGGCTACCACGGCTATTGGGCCCAGGATCTCACCCAAACCAACCCCCACTTCGGGGATTTGGCAATTCTACGGCGGCTGGTGAGAAAGGCCCATGATCGAGGCATCAAAGTGATCGTCGATATCGTAACGAACCACATGGGTCAGATCTTCTTCTACGATATTAACCAGAATGGTCAGCCAGATATCTTGATCTATGAGTCAGGCCCAGATGGAGCGCCGCCGGGGAACCCGGTGAAGCCCAAGCCAGTGGTCCATATCACCGAGTATGATCCAGATTACGATCCTCGGGGGATCCAATCTCGTACCAGCCTAGGTGAAGCGGGCCCAGCGCCCATCATCTTCCTCTACGACCCGGTGGCCAACAAGGTGCCCTCGCTGCCGGCCCTTCTCCAGCAGGCCAGGGCATACCATCGTCGGGGGCGCGTGGTGAACTACGAGGCCATTGTGGGTCGCATTTGCGACGATGACACTCTGCGTGCATGCACCTGCACAGGTTCGCCCAAAGATCCTTGTGATCAGTGCGATGGTGCTGCTTGCATCGACTACTACGATCAGACGGAAACCGGTGATTTCCCTGGAGGACTCAAGGACGTCGCCACCGAGCTCCCGGAGGTGCGCGCCGTGATGACCGACGTGTATGCACGGTGGGTCGAGGAAACCAACATCGACGGCTATCGCATCGATACCATCAAACATGTCGAGCACGGCTTCTGGCGCTTCTTCGTCCCCAACCTCCGAGCCCGGCTCGCCGCCCAAGGCAAAGGAAATTTCTTTATCTTCGGGGAATCCTTCGATGGCAATGACCAACGTAACGGAGCCTATACGCGCCCCGGCGAGATGGACTCGGTCTTCTACTTTTCCCAGAAGTACCAAATCTTTGACGACATCTTCAAGCGGCGCCCCCATGCACCCACCCGCAAGGCTCGCGATCTCTGGGCCCAGCGCCCTGCCAACTATGGCACCGAGCCTCAGCCCAACGGCCCTGGGCTACCTCCCACCAAGATGCTGGTCAACTTCCTCGACAATCACGACGTCTCCCGCTTCCTCTTCGAGCAACCTGATCTCAATGCCCTCCGCGCAGCTCTCTTGGTTCTGCTCACGGAGGACGGTATCCCCTGTTTGTACTATGGTACCGAGCAGGAGTTCCGTGGGGGCAATGACCCTGCCAATCGCGAGGACATGTGGTCCACAGGCTACAGCACTCAGGGGGAAACGTTCCGATATACCGCGCGGCTCAACCGGCTTCGCCGATCTTACAAGGCACTCACACTCGGCGATCAAACCGTAGTTTTCCCCACGGAAACCCCCGAGCCTGGCGACGAGCATATCCTCGCTTACGAGCGGACTGGCGGCGACGCGGGCTCTGCCTATGCCCTCGTCGTTGTCAATGCAGATCCGGAGAATCCTCGGCGCTCCGGCTCAGATACAACACCCCTCAAATCCTCCCTGCCTGCAGGTACAGTGCTGGTGGACGTGCTCAACGGCAAGCCTCCGGTCACGGTCGGTAGCGATGGTTCCGTCGACTTTGTCCTCGACCCTCTCCAGGGGGCTATTCTTATCCCTCAGGATCAAGTGATCCCAGGGCTAT
>JANWXX010000355.1 GCA_025057345.1 Polyangiaceae bacterium
CCCCGCCTCGCTCCCCCCAGCCCCTGCGTCGGTGCCTCCTGAGCCCCCGTGGTTCCCCCCGCTGCCTGCATCGCTGCCACTGCTGCCCGCGTCACTGCCACCGTTGCCTGCGTCGGAGCCGCCAGAACCTGCATTGGTGCCGCCGGAACCTGCATCGGTGCCTCCCTGGCCGCTAGCACCAGAAGCTCCCCCCTTGCCAGAAGCGCCTTCTGTACTGCCCTCCGCAGCACCGCTGGCTCCCCCTGCACCTCCGGCCCCGGGAGGAGGCGTCACTTCGCTGAACAGATCGTTCTCGCTGCTGCCGCAAGCTGGGAGGGCAAGGGGCAAGAGGAGGAGAGCAAGTGTGGCAGAGAGGAAGGGAGGGCGCATGAGGTGATTCTGGGCGACTTTTCCAAAGGGACAAGCTGATTTTCTGGGGAGTGAGGTTGACGCAGGGAGGAGGTTGCCCCACGACGAGGCCATGGCAGAGCGGTTGGTGACGCTCCTCTCGGCGGAGCAAATCGGGGAGCGAGTCCGGGAGTTGGGTCAGAAGATCACCAAGGACTACCAGGATCGCTTCCTGGTGTTGGTCATCGTGCTCAAGGGGAGCTTCGTTTTTGGGGCAGATCTTGCCCGAGCCATTGACTTGCGCGACTGCAGAATCGACTTCCTCGGGACACGTTCTTACGGAGAGGGGACTTCCTCCTCCGGAGTGGTGCAAATCACCCACGACCTGTCCAGGCCCATTGATGGGCAAGATGTACTCATCGTGGAAGACATCGTGGACACGGGGCTGACCATCGCCCACCTGCTGGATTTGCTCCGCACTAGAAAGCCCCGCAGCGTTCGGATCTGCTCCCTGCTTCACAAGCCGGCTCGGGCCAAAGTAGAGGTCAAGATCGACTACCTGGGCTTTACCATTGAGGATCGCTTTGTGGTTGGGTATGGCCTCGATTTCGCAGAACGCTTCCGCAATCTACCCTTTATCGGTGTGGTCGAGTGCGACGGAACGCGCTAACAATGCAAGCGTGTCCAAGCGTCTCGCCTTTCTCGAAAAGATGACCGCTGCCCCCCATGCGGACCCTTTCGCATGGTATGGCCTTGCTCTTGAATACCGCAGCCTCGGACGCCTGGAAGATTGTCTGAAGACCTTCGAGACGCTGCGCCTTCGGGAGCCGGGCTACGTACCCATGTACCTGATGGCTGCTCAGGTTCTCTCGCAGCTCGGGCGCTCTGCAGAGGCCCGTGACTGGGCGCAGCAAGGTGTTGAACAGGCCCGCCTCAAGGGAGACCATCACACCCTCGGGGAGTTGCAAAGCTTGCTGGCGGGGCTCTAACGGAGGGGCCTCTCAAGGGATCTTCTTGATGGCCGTGAGGATATGTTTGCCGCCTTCCGGTTTGAAGGAGAACTCAACCTTGTCCCCAGGGTTGAGCCCATCGAACTGGGCGGGGTTCTGCGGTGTGAAGGACATGGTCATGGCAGACATGTATCCGGGGATATCCTCGTGGGCAATGCTGGCGTACTTCTTGTCGGGACCAAAGCTCTTGAGGGTACCTCGGGTCGAGTAGATCTTGGTCTCGCCTTCGCTCGTCGTTTCCGCAGGCTTATGGCAAGCAGTCGTGGGGGCCGCGACGGCAAGGGCAGCGAGGAAGGGGAGCAGGCGGCAGAGGTTAGGCATGGGGTCACCCTAGCAGAAAGCTAGGAAGAACGGCCTGGTCAGAATTCCAGGCGAACGCGCAGATCTGCGCCAAGGTTACCGAGACCGCGGCTGGCCACGTCACTGAGGTTGTCGTAGCTCCCCAGGACACTCATGCTTGGGGTGATGCGCCAGCCTAGCGTAGAGCGAACATCGCGGTTTTCCGAGAGCCCAGTAATCACGTTGGCGCGGAGTTGATCGGAGAGCTGTTTGCCAACAGTAACCGTAGGCTCAGTGCGTCCTGTGCGGGGAGAATAGGCAGAACCAAGGCGGAAGTCGTCGAGGATTGGGAGCACCGTACGGACTGCTCGGTCCGCTCCAGAGAGAGCAGAGAGGGCCTCTAGCGCTGCTGTGCTCCCTAGGTTGGCTATCTGGAGCTGATCCAGCTCCGCTCGGGTCATGCCGATAGTAAGCAGTAGGATGATATCCTCCTGGGCCAGGGTGGGGTCACTGCTGAGGTCGAGCTTAAGGTTGTCCGCGTCACCGTAGGCATGCATCAAAATCCGCCAGAAACCTCCAGCGGCTGCGGTGCCTCCAGTACTCGCAACTCCTGCTGAGGGAGTGCCCCCACCGGTACCACCGGAACTGGAAGGCCCACCCGCCGACGTGGCGACCCGCCGGTATTCGGTACTCGCCTGAAGATCGACCCGGGGCGAAATCTTCAGCGGATCGTCGAAGCGGATGGTTCCTTGACGGATGTCAAACTCGTTGGCCCGTAGGCGAATCCTACCACCAGGGTTGATGCGAAGTAGTCCCTGAAGGCCAAAGCGCTGGTTCGTACCAGTAAGGAGCAGCGATGAGTCGAGGGAGACGTCCGCTTCAAGGAGGTTATTCCGAAAGACCAGAGGTTTCGGGGAGAATACCCGAACGGCGAGATCCAGTACGTCCTCCTCGGGGTCATAGACGACAACTTCGGTGCGCTTCCCCTTGCGGGCGAGGGCATCCAGGTCTGCAGCAATGCCGATGGGGCGCGTATAGAGGAAATGTTGCAAGGTGACAGAACCGGTGACCCGGGCACGGCGCCGAGGGCTGTCCGGGGTAAGAGGAGTCCAGAAGGTTCCGAGGGAAGCATCCGCTACCATCTCGACACCCTCGGCAACGGGCCAGCGCACGCCCCGCGCCTCAAGCTGAGCGCTCAGCTCAGAAATAGCAAAGCCCTTGAGGGGAGCGCGAGCAGAGAGCTGTAGCTGGCCTCCACCCGCACGGGCAACCGCCTGGACAACTTGGATTTCCTGCTCATTGATGCGCGCAGTGGCTTCAAGATCCTCTAGGGAGAGGGGGGACCCGCTCATCGTCAGGGAGCCCCCCCGGAGGCGAATCTCCCCCCGGGCTGAGGGGCTATCTGCATGTCCTCGTAGGGTGACACTCCCCTCCAGAACGCCAGTAGCCGCTTCGACCCGGGGAACCTGGGCCAGCAGGGCACCCATGTCGATCGGAGCCAGCTTGATCTCCAGATCAAGGCGCTGATGACGGGTAAGCTCGGTAATCTGACCTGAGATTCCTAGGTGGGTTTCTACGCCAGTCCCTGTGTGGACTCCGAAGATCATATGCCCCAGGGAGAGGGTATCCCCGGCGAGGGAACCCTCGACGGAGGTAGTGCCCTGGGGCACCTTGAGCACCACCTTGGCAGCGCCGTGGTTCAGCTCTAGGTCACGGATGGAGAAGCGAGCCGAGGCTCGATCGAGGTGCTCCAGTTCCACGCGGTCCAGCAGGAGGCGCCCGGTGAGCTTGCCAGTAGGAGGCCTTTCGGAGGAAGCAAAGGTGGGGGAAAACTGGAGCAGGGCACCCAGATCCAGCTTGTCTGCCAGAATCTCGCCGGAAACCCGCTTGGCACGCTGCCAGGTGGTCTGCACATCGTTGAGTCGGATTTGACCGCCAAATAGGTCTCCGCTGGTGTGATAGATGCCTTTCTCCTCGTCCTTAGCAAAGTCCTTAGGGTCAAACCCAGGAGGAATGATTTCTCCACACCTCGTGCGCTTGATGGGACCGGGTGGAGGGGGCTTCGCCGAGGGCACAAGGGTGACCCGCATCGATGAGGGGCCCAGGATCTTTTGACCAATCCGGATCGGAGAGATACGAACCTCTGCGTCTACTTCCGGCGATTCGGCAGTGCCACGGATATGCCCCGTAGCGCTCAAAGTCCCATGGATTTTCTTTCCTAGATCGCCTGCTGCATCGATAGCGCTGAGGGGGATATCCTGGGCAACGAAGTGACCGGCGAGGATAGATCCCTTGCGCATCGAACCGGCCCCCGTGATCACGCCTCGACCTTTGCGGAGAGTCAAAGACTGCAGTTCGACATTCATGCCACGCTCAAGAGCAGCCCGGTCAAACCACTGGAGATCTACCTCACCTTCCCCTCCGCTATACTGTTCCCCGTAAAGATTCATGGTTCCCAGGGTGGTGCGCGCACGGACCGAGAGAACACCCGTGCCGCAAGGGTCATCGGGGCCGCCCATCTCGAAGCGCAAGCTCGCCTGGCCTGCACCCATCCCGTGGATATCGGTAAACCGAGGATCTTTCTCGAAGAGGAAAAGATCGAGAAGATCGCGGAAGTCCATGGAGCGGGTGGCAACGGTTCCTTCGACAAACATCCCTTGAAGACGACCAAAATCCACCCGGATTCGCTCCGAGGTGTAGTCGCTGCCAGCGGAGCGACCGGACCCTCCATCGGGAAGGACAATTTCGTGGCTTTTGTGAGCCACGAGGTGGGAGAGTTCCAGAAGAAGGGGCTTAAAGACGGCATGGGCCTTGGCGGTATCCGCCAGGGGTAGCCCCGCCATCTGGAGGTTGGTTACGGATAGATCTCCTTCTACCTTGGGATCGCTCTGCTTACAGCACACACCGCCGCGAACTTCCAGTCGCCCAGCTACAGAAAGGCTGGCGAGGGGAGAGATCTCCGCCAGCTCGATGTGTGTCTCCTGGGAAACATGCACCTCCAGCTGATCCTCAAAACCTATGGTGATCGATGGAACGGAAAGGTGGGATCGACCAAAATCCGCAGTCATCTGTCGAAACAAGACACCGTGGCGCTCCACTCCGAAGCGACCTTTGACCCGCGCTTTCTTCACCCCAATCACACGGTGCCTTCGGGGGTCGTCCCAACCCCGGTCGCCTAGCTCGAAATCCTCGGTGCTGGCCCATACCTCACCCATCAGACTCGGACCGCCCTTATCCGGATCGTAGGCAAGGCCCTTGAAATCGGTGAATGCTCCCTGTTCGAAGGTCCAGTTGACAATGGTGTGCCGAGTGATCCCAATGTCTCGCATCAACCCGGGGAAGCGGATGTTGCTCAGGCCAACCTCCTCCACCGAGATCGGAATCCCACGGTCGAAGATCCGGGCACGGGCATTCTTGATGGTTACATCACCATCTCCGTACGTTGCCTTCCCTTCTGGGATGCGCACCTCACCGCCGTCCGCCTCGATCTTTGCGTCGAGAGTTCGGACAATAGTACGTTTGCGATCCACCTGGATATCACGAGCGAGAAGCCATCCCCGGACCTCCGGCAGCTCTGGATGACCTCGGAAATTCACGTTAGCTAGCAGCCTAACTTCACCGGAGAGGGATGGGGCTCCGGCAACGTAGCGTCGGATCAACCTGAGGGGACCTTCTACTTGCACACCACCCACGATGGTCGGAAAAGGCGCTCCCAACGCATCCCTCACCCGAAGCCGGTTGAGTTTCAACGAGAGGGTCGCCTCAGGGGGGGCTGGATCAC
>JANWXX010000356.1 GCA_025057345.1 Polyangiaceae bacterium
CGGGAGAGCTATCCCCCCCACGAAGATCCAGGTGTGCTCTCAGTGACCCGGATCTACAACTACTACAAAAAGCACGGATACAAAGTGGAGGTGATGGGGGCCAGCTTCCGGAATGTTGGCGAAATTCTTGAGTTGGCCGGCTGCGACCTGCTCACCATCGCTCCTGCGCTCCTGCAGGAGCTTCGCTCTTCCGAAGGGGAACTGCCCCGTAAGCTGGATCCCATCTCTGCTCAGGAGAGGGGGGAGGAGAAGATCTCCGTGGACGAGGTCACGTTTCGGAAGATGCACGCCGAAGATGAGATGGCGACCGAGAAGCTCGAGGAGGGAATCAAGGGCTTCAGCAAGGCTATTGAGGCCTTGGAGAAACTGCTCCACTCACGCCTCCGGGTTTTGGAGGGCAAGGAGCGGGTGGGCCATGCTGCTGAGCAGGTCTTCCGCACCTATGACCTCGACGGAGACGGCTTCATCACAAGAGAAGAGTGGAGCGGCTCCCAAGCAGTTTTCGATGCCCTCGACCTCAATCGGGACGGGAAAATTTCTCCTGAAGAGCTAGCAGCTGGGCTTGGTGGTGCGCCTTGGCTCCACGGCTGACCAGCTCGACTGCCGCTAGCGTTCCTGGTCCATAGGGGGGCTGCATCGGCTTCTCGGCACGATCACCTCCCCTAAGCTCGCTCGAAGATCGTGGCGATGCCCTGGCCGACGCCGATGCAAAGCGAAGCAAGCCCCAATCGGACCTTTCGGGCCTTCATGGCATGGATCAACGTGGCCACAATGCGAGCCCCGGAAGCACCAATGGGGTGCCCTAGGGCGATGGCTCCTCCGTGGACATTGACTCGGGTTGGGTCCAGCTCCAGGGCTTGGATGCAGGCGAGACTTTGAGCGGCAAAGGCTTCGTTCAGCTCAATCAGATCGAGATCCTGAACCCGTAGTCCGGCACGGGCCAACACCTTGCGGGTCGCCGGGATGGGCCCCTCGCCCATATAGTTCGGGTCGACCCCTGCGGTGGCAGCAGCTACGACCCGAGCTAGTGGAACAAGGTGGTGAGCGCGCACCACCTCCTCAGAGGCCAGCAGTACCGCTGCGGCGCCATCGTTGAGTGGCGAGCTGTTTCCTGCAGTCACGGTGCCTCCCTTGCGGAACGTGGCAGGGAGGCGGGCTAGCTTCTCCAGCGAGGAGTCTGCCCGGGGGCCTTCATCCCGCGAGAAGGTTTCTGCAGGATCCCCCTTCTTCTTCGGCGGCAGGGGCACTGGGATCACCTCCCGGTCGAAGGCCCCCGCCTCCCAGGCGGCGCAGGCACGACGATGAGACTCCAGGGCGAAAGCATCCTGATCCTCTCGGGAGATGGCGTACTTCTCTGCCACGTTCTCTGCGGTTTCGCCCATGCTGAGCAGTTCGAAGCGCTCGGCCATCCTCGGGTTCGGATAGCGCCAGCCCAAGGTGGTGTCGTAGATCGGCGGTGGGTTCCGATCGAAGGCCTCGCTAGCCTTGGGCATGGAGAAGGGTGCCCGGGTCATGCTTTCCACGCCGCCGGCCACGGCCACGGTCGCCTCTCCCACGGAAATCATCCTCGCTGCATCGTTGATCGCTTCAAGACCGGAGCCGCAGAGCCGATTCACCGTCACCGCAGGCACTTCGTAGGGCAACCCTGCCAGCAGCACCGCCATCCGAGCTATGTTCCGGTTATCCTCACCTGCCTGGTTGGTGGCCCCGAAGACCACTTGGTCGAGGTGGCGTATGGCCTCCGGGTTCCGTTGGGCCAAGGCACTCAGCGTGAACGCAGCTAGGTCATCTGGGCGAATGGAGGCGAGGGCGCCACGGTAGCGGCCGATGGGTGTGCGCAGGGCATCAATGACATACACAGTGCGGAGCGGCATGGCGTCGCAGGCTACTACGGGTCTCGCAGGTTGTGCTCCCTGGAGTATCGTACCCTGCAAGCGATTTAGGGTGGGCATCGATGGTGCTTCCGCAATCCATCTGCCTGCTTGCGCCGAGCGTTCCCCCAGGGAAGCTTACCGCTCCTCATGCGCATCTCCATGGATTGTCGCTACATCCGGGAGCGCCCAAGCGGGATTGGCACCTATGTACAGGCCCTGCTGGATCGGCTTCCTGAACTCGACCCCTCTGCCTCCTTCCAGTTGTGGACCCACCCAGCAGCCCGCGGTACTCTCGCGACTCGCCCCGGTCTCTCTGAAGTTGTGGTCCGTGCCGGTGCCAATAGCCCTGCCACGCTTTTTTGGCCCGCTCGTTTGGTTGATCTCCGCGGTATCGACGTGCTCTTCGCCCCCTTCAACCTGCTGGGGCATGGCCTCCACCTCCCCACCGTGGTGACCATCCATGACCTGATGTGGCTCCTCACTCCAGAAGCCTGCGAAGGCCGTAGCTTCCTCACTCCTGTACAGGCCCTCTTTTATCGTGATGGGATCCTCCGGGCGCTTCGCAGGGCCACCCGCCTCGTGGCTATCTCCCGGGCTACCGCGGACGCCATTGCCTTGGTTGCTCCCGACGCACTCCCCAAAACTCGGGTGATCTACCATGGGGTCGAACCCCGCTTTCGGCCCTCCTCCAACCGTGATGCCCTCCGCAATCGTCTTCTCGCTCGGCACCAGATTGAGGAGTACTTCCTCGTTGTAGGACAGAATGCACCCAGTAAAAATCATGGAGCTATCCTTCGTGCGTTCGCTGCGGCGAGACTGGATCCAAAGGTGCACCTCGTGCTGGTGCAGAGGCTGTATGCGAGACGAGGTCCACTTCTGGCACGGGGTGTACCGCTAGACGAGCAGGCTCGGGCCCTCGGCGTAGGGGAGCGGGTACGCTTCCTCTCGGGGCTCTCCGGCGAGGAGATGGTCGAGCTGATCCAGGGGGCACTGGCGCTGGTGCAATACTCTCGCTTCGAGGGCTTCGGTATGCCAGCGCTGGAAGCGATGGCCTGCGGGACGCCAGTCATCGCTAGCAACATCCCTCCCTTGGTCGAGGTGCTCGGAGGGGCAGGTCTCCATGCCACTCTGGAGCCCTCCTCGCTGGTAGCAGCACTAGAGCAAGTAGCCTCATCGGCATCGTTCCGGGAAGAGTTGCGTGGGCGTTCGCTAGAGCGTGCTCGCGCCTTCTCCTGGGATCGCTGCGCTCGCGAGCACTTGGAGGTTCTCCGTGAGGCCGCTGGTGCATCGCCTTGTGCTACGGTGCGTAAGTCATGGCGTGGTCGAACCGTGAGGGGTTGAAGGATCGGTCGAGCCTCGTCTTCCTCCTGCTGATGGCCTGCACCTCGGCCTCCTCACCACCACCTCCTCTCCATCCTTCTCCTGTCCCCTCGTTCCCTATGGCTTCGTCTTCTGCTTCCGGGGAGCCGGCATTCGGTCAGGCCCCGGAGGAAGACTTCCGCCGGTATCCCCCTGCGCCTGGGCCGGAGAGGGTCTTCCAGGCGCCGGTCCCCGTGGACTTCATCTTGCCGGGGGGGATGCGAGTCCTGCACCTGGAACATCGAGGGATGCCCGTGGTGTCTTTGCAACTCGTGATTCGGAGGGGGGCATCGGCGGGGGCTCCGGGGGTAGCGTCGTTGCTAGGTCCCATGCTATTTCAAGGTACGCCGACCCGCTCGCTATTTGAGCTCAGTGATGCCCTGGAGGAGCTTGGAGCCAGGTACTGGGTCACCGTGGAGGAGGATGCAATCCTTGTGGGTGCAACGGTGCTGGCTCCGAACGCGAAGCGTGCTCTACTACTGCTTGCAGATGCAGTACGAAACGCAAGTTTCCCCCCAGGGGAACTAGAGCGGCTTAAAGAGAGGAAGATCCAGGCGCTGGCTTTCGAGAGAGATCTACCCCGGGTACAGCTTCAGCGAGCGGTAGCGGAGCTTTTGTACCCGGAACGGCACCCCTACCGAGCGTCGCTTCTCCTGGAGGAAAGCTCGATCCGGTCGGTGAATCGGGAGGCATTGCTGCGCTTCCATCGAAACCATGTACAGCCTGACAGTGTTGTTCTGGTAATGGCCGGGGATCTCTCCCGGCAGAAGGCTGAAGAGCTTGCGATGCAAGTCTTTGGAAAGTGGCGGGGGAAGGCGGCGAGGTTCTCAGCACCGATGGCCCCCTCAGGACCTTCGAAAGCCCCTTCGGTGCTCCTGCTCGATCTCCCCGGCGCCCCCCAGACCAGTGTGGCTCTCTGCGCTGTGGGAGCTCCCTACACTAGCCCGGATCACGACACGCTGGTCGTGTTGAGTACACTGCTCAGTCGGCGACTCAACGCCAATCTCAGGGGACGCCACGCCTATACCTACGGTGTGAGCAGCCAGGTAGCGTTTCGCCACGGGCCGGGTCCGTTCATGGCAGGGGGCGACGTGGTGCGAGAAAAGACCGCGGAAGCAATCCGAGAGATCCTTGGGGAAGTCGCTCTCCTGCGTGATGAACTCGTCGGCTACGACGAGCTGCATGAAGTGAAGGTGATCCTTAGTGCTCTTTCGGCCCGCTTCGAGACTGCCGAGAGCTCTGTGATGGCGATGACTCCGATGGCAATCTACCGGCTGGAAGACCGAGAATTCATGACCTTGCGGGTGCGGCTCCAGATGGTCACCCGGGAAACTGTACAGAAAGTCGCTCGAACTTACCTTGCCCCGGAGCGTCTCCACTTGGCACTGGTGGGAGATGGCGCTCAAATCGAGGGTAAGGTGCGGGATCTTCATTTGGGTACTGTCGAGGTTCGGAAGATTCATTCCTCCCGTATTCCTTCTGACCCGATCGTTCTCGACGAAGTCCCGTGATCCTTCACATCCATCTCCTTCTCGCGCTACCCATCCTTGCCTTCTCTTGAGTGGTACCAGGGGATTCTCTTTGAGCTCCGGGGCGTCCTGTTCCCCTGAACGTTCAGGAATACTGACATCAGCCCCTGTTGGGAGTAGCACCGAGTTGATCGAAAAAGGCGCGCATAGCGACGCGCTGTTCCAGAGGCATGAACTCAAAGTTGCGTCCGCGATCAATAATCTCCCAAAAATCTTTGGAGGTGACTCGCTCCAGCTCATGGCGGATGGCCAACAAACGGTCGAGGGGTTCCGAGGCCATATCTTCCCGGATACGCCGGGCTTTCTCATGATCGCCGGCAATCATATAGTAGGCAGCGAGCTTGACCTGGGCTTTGCGGACTCCCTTGAGCCCTTGCTCTTTCTCCCGCTCGCTAGCAGGTAGGTCAAGGTCAAGGAAGAGGCGGAGCAGCGTATCCTCCTGTGGAGAACGGAGTTCATGGGCCAAGGAGCACAGCGTACTGATGTCATAGGCGACAGTTTCGGCGACGAAGGCTAGGTTCATCTGAAAGCTAGTATGGCCGTAGTACTTCATGTGGCCGACGGCGGCGACGGCGTGTTCATGACGCTCACAGCGGAGCATGGTTTCCACCAAGATG
>JANWXX010000357.1 GCA_025057345.1 Polyangiaceae bacterium
TCCCGAGCCGTTGATCCCTTATGCCCAGATGGCTGAGTTTCACGGGGCCGCCAATGCCCTCGGCTTCTCGCTTCTCGTCCTGCTTAGCTTCACCCTAGTACCGCCTGGCTCTGAGGGTGACCCTCCGCCGCCATGATGATTCCTTGCGCTCAACCCGCTTGTCCTGGCCAGATTGAGGACGGTTACTGCGATACCTGCGGGCTTGCCCCCCTGCCGGCACCTCTTCCTCCTGCGATACCTCCCTCGCCGGCCTCCCCTGTCGCGTCTGGGCCTTGTCGTGTTCCTAGAGAGCCTCGTCTTCGTCTGCACGCTCCTCCTCAGCGACCCACCCGGAAACCCAAGGAGCGCCTCTGGCCCCCGCTCCCTCCTCAGGATCCCCTGGGGATGCTAGTGGCCAGCGAGGTTCCACCTCAGCGTCGTCGCTGCTCGTCCTGCGAGGAGCCCCTCTTCAGGGAGCGGGGGAACTGCCCTCGCTGTGGCCACCCCTTCTCCTTCGTACCTGCTTTCCGCCCTGGAGAAGTGCTCTCAGGACGCTACGAGATCAAGGGTACGCTGGCCTTCGGGGGCCTCGGCTGGATCTATCTTGCCCTCGACCTCCTCTTGGGGCGCTGGGTCACCCTCAAGGGGCTCCTCGACCTCCACGACCCTAGGCTCTTGGATGTAGCCGTTCAGGAGCGGGAGTACCTGGCCGCAGTCAAGCACCCCAACATCGTGGCCATTCATGATTTCTTGGTCCACGAACGCCAAGGATTCCTCATCATGGAGTTCGTCAACGGTAGCTCCCTCATGAAGCTCCGGCAAACCTTGGGGCCGCTCCCGGTGGGGGATGCTCTTGGTTACCTCCACGACGCCCTCCTCGCCCTCGGCTACCTCCACGATCGGGGCCTTATCCACTGTGACTTCAAGCCTAACAACGTGATGATTGAGGAAGACACCCTCAAGCTCATCGACCTGGGAGCGGTTCGCCGTATCGACGACTGCCACGGTGAGATCTATGGCTCCCGCGGGTACATGGCTCCTGAGGCTGCAGAACATCCCTCCCCGCGCTCTGATATCTTCAGCGTTGGGCGTTCCCTCGCCGTTCTCGTCGCCTCTTTCGACTACCTCGGCGCTTTCGAGCACCACCTACCACCTCCCTCCGCCTGTGAGGTTTTCCAGCGTCATCCTGCTCTCTACGCCCTGCTCCGCCGCGCCACCGCCCCCGACCCTGCCCGTCGCTTTGCCTCTGCCGAGGAGTTCCGGGAGCAGATCCTCGGCGTGCTGGCCCTCGAAGCACCAGGCTCCCTCCCTCAGCCTCTGGAGAGTCGCCGGTTCCTCCTCCCTTCTACGGACAGCAAGGGTAGCCTCGCGGAGGATCGCTCCCTCCCCGAACTGCTTCCGGAGGAGGAAGACTCACCTGGCACCTGGCGGGCGCGGTGGGAGCTGGGCCGAACTCATTGGCAGGAAGGTAGACTTCGGGAAGCGCTGAACCTCTTCCAGGAGGTGACGGACGAGCTCCCGGGGGAACTGGCTCCGCTCTTGGCGCAGGCGCTAGTCCACGAGGCGGCTAGGCAGTACGGGGAAGCTGCCGTGCTTTACGAGCGAGTGCTCCGGGCGGACCTGTCCTGTGCGGCAGCCGCCTTCGGAGCGAGCCGGTGCCGAGTTCTCCTGGGACAGCGCCGGGAGGCCATCCTTGCGCTGAGGGCCGTACCTGTTGGGGCACGTCACCGAAGGCAAGCGGATCTCCAGCGAGCAGCTTTGCTGCTCCAGGAGAACCTTCCGGACACCGATGACGCGCTGGAGGCTGCAGGAGTCCTGGGACAACACGGTGCGGAGGAAGATTTGACCGCTGCGGTGCTCCGGGCAGATGCGCTGGCTGCGGTAGCGCGCCGGGCTGCGCTGGGGGAGGTACGAGGGGGGAAGGTACTCGGGGTACCCTTCGAGGCGCGAGCCCTCCGCCAGGCCGCCGAGGCTGCCTACCGTCGCGCCGCTGCGCTGACCGGGGAGGCCAGGCTGCGGGCCCACCTCATCGACGAAGCGGTGGCGATTCGCCCCTGGTCCTTTTGGTGAAAGGGAGAAGAGGAGGACCAATTCGCGGTTTAGGGAGATGTTTCTCGATGGCAATCGATCCACCGGCGTGCGAAATCCTCATTGCGCCATGCGATTTCCCACCGTGCGTTACCTTTCTCCGGAGGAACCTTGGCCAATTCGTAAGGAGAGCAACGATGGATATGGCCTTTGATCTGCCGAGCAGGAGGCCTTCGGAAAATCCTCTCAACCCATCGATACGTAATTCTAAGGAAGATAGGAACCATGGCAGCAACAAAAACAACTCGACTGATAATATCTTCACTATGGAACAGGAATTCCGAAATTTTGCTGATCAATTTGTAAGTCATGTAAGAGCAAAAAATAACGAAGGTGATGGTGATGCCCAGAGCAATGGAAACCAAGAATTCTCTTTGAATCGTATCTTTGCGATGGTGAGAAAAACATGCATTGCACCACGGAATGGGGAAATCGAAGCTATCTTTATCGTTCTTGAGTTTCTTCACCTCGATGTGCTCACAAGGTTGGAGGCAGCAACAGCAAACATCGAGGCATCGGTAATGCCTGCCGGGTTGCAGCTCAATTTTTGATAGTTCACCCTTCATGTGAGAGAGGTTTCTGGCCCGGGTTAAGGGCGTCGGCGAAGGCGCGGTGAACTTCGGTGAGGTTTTCCTCAAGGGTTTCCTGGCGCCAGTGATCGGTGCGGATGGGTTCGAGGATGTCAACCTCGACGGTAGTAGGGCGCAGGACGAACTGCTTCTTGGGCCAGTTCTTGTGAGCGTTGTTGATGACGACGGGGACGATGGGGAGACCGGTGGCGATGGCCAGGTGGCCCAGTCCTTTCTTGAGGGGCAGCAGCCGGCCGTCTTTGCTGCGGGTGCCCTCGGGCCACATCCAGATGGAGAGGTTGTGCTTTTTGACCACCTCGGCCACCTCGTCGAGGCCAGCGATGGCGCTCTTACGGTTCTCCCTGTCGATGAGTAGGTGCCCAGAGAGGCGGTAGAGCCAGCCGAAGAAGGGTATGTTGCCGATTTCTTTCTTGGCGATGCCACAGCCACCCACCGGGCAAAGCCAGATCGCGAAAAAGACGTCGAGGACCGACGTGTGGTTGGAGACGTAGATAGCCGGGTAAGCTTGTTCAATGCGCTCCCGATGGCGGACAATTGGAGTGACGCCGGCAAGGGCGATCAAGGTGCGTCCAAGGGCCTTGCCGTAGTAGTTGCAGAGTTTGATCCGCGCTGGCCGAGAAGGCAGCAAGGCAAGAGCCAGAGGGATGGTGGCCGCAGAGGTAGCCGCAGTAAAGCCGAAGCCAACCGCGAGCCGCACGGGCGACAGGAGCCGGTCGACCAGGCGAATGGGCTGGGTGTCCTCTTCCGAGGCAAGGGAGAGTGGTACCACGGGGGGGGAGGTGACTTCGGGGAAGGAGGTTTCCACAAAGACCAACAAGTAGCCATATCTCCCTCCAGGCCCCGTCATGAGTTGGTAATTTATTTTACCACCTCCAGAGCGCACCCCGCAGAAGATGTTCGCCCGCGAGCTTTTCAGGAGAATATTTTGATCAGCCCTGCTCGTGGTTCACGGCTCGGGGGGCTGCAGGGGGAGTGCCTCCAGTCAGAGCCCATGGGACCGTCCACCCGACCTCCGCAGACGTCCACATGCACGAGCACGTCCACGGAACCCGTCCACATGGACGTGTTCATGGACGCTCCCATGGACAAGGCCGAAAACACACCCAGGCAAAACATTTTGGTTTGGTGGGGAAAGCAAGGGCGACTGCAAATCGACCATCCCGTGGATGGGGACAGGATCCTCTTCACCCCAAGCGGTCGGAGGTGCCGCGCCGGCGTGGTAACGGTTCTGCGGGGGGCGCGGGGACGTTGGGCAGCTCCCGGTCGGGTGGGATGCGGATCGCCTCGAAGGTTCCCTCGCCGTGGCCGCTGGAGATGGTCCCCAGGAAGACCTCGGAGGCGGTGAAGGTGCCAGTGCCGCGGAGCTGCCCTCCTACCTGGGTGAAGGAGCCAGACAGCACAATGTTTTTGATCGTTAGCTTAGGCAGTTGCACTTCTGCGTCGACTGGCTCGTTGCCGAAGGTGACGACCCCCGGGCTCTGCTCCTCTGCACAGCCCTTAGCCGTGAAGGAGAAGCCTGCCGGCGGCGTGTTGTTAGCGTAGTAGTCTGGGTATTCCTCCACCGTGCCTGCCTTTTCCGAGGGGGCAACGCATTGGGGAGAAGGGAGAAGCCGGCACACCTCCGAGGACTTGCAGGGTGAGGGGCAACGGTTCGGGTCGGGGATACGGTCCCCGTTGGTGAACTGGCCTACGAAAGCACCGTTCTGAAGGTCCACCCGGATGTCGGCGATCAATTGAACCTGGAGCCCCAGCGGTTTGAGGACGCTCACCAGGAAGAAATATTGCCCTGATGTGAAAGGCCCCGGAGGGGTTTTTCCCGTGCAGGAAAACCCGTAGCCGAAGGGAAAACGGCGTCGTACCTTCGTATCGATACCTGCTAGATCCCGAAGCCCAGGTTCGACAACAAGTGCGAGGGAAGGCCCGACTGGCAGCGGAGTCTTCTCGTTGACGGTGATCCGGAAACGGGTGTTGTTCTCGGAGAAGACTCCGGTACCGCCTAGATCCTCGCGGATGGGAAAGGTATAGAGCTGAGGGGAGAGGGTGCCCGGGGCCGCCTCTGGGTCTCCCTCCAAGTTCCCCTCCGTATCGGTCTGCAGGCGCACGATCTTCAACGAGAGGGAAGTTGGATCCACGGGTTCGGAGAAGGCCAGATCGATGGGGGCTTTGCTGTCCGGCAGACGTCCATCCTTGAGACCGAGGATGGTAATCTCAGGAGGCGCATCGAATGGGTCACAGGAAGGGGAGAGCAACGAGACGAGCGCTATGGCTCCGAGCCGGCATTTGGAGGAAGATCCCATGGGTATCTCAGAAGTAGAAGGTGGTACGGCCTTGCACCATGCCGCTCCGAGCGGCACGTCCGTCTCGGTCTTGCAGTGCATTGCCGGGAAAGAGAATGGCGCCCTCGAGGTCGAAAAGGAAGTGATCAAGGTAACGCCATTGGATACGCCCGTCGATCTCGGTTCCATAGCGCTTTCCCGGCTTGCCTCCGACAAAGTTCACAAGGTCGTCGTTGATGGTGGTACCGTCCCGGGCCTGAAGGGAGGCCACCGGGTCGTTCACGGGAGCAGCTGCCCATGCGAAGAGCACACCACCGCGGAGTAGGAGCCGCGGGTGAGGTCGTACATCTACCTGGGGGAAGAGGGCTATCGCATTGGTGAAAGCGCCCCGAGTGTCGATGCTC
>JANWXX010000358.1 GCA_025057345.1 Polyangiaceae bacterium
GAGTGTGAGCAGGATCAGTGCAGCTCGCCCTGCGATGTCGGCTGCCTTCGGGTGATCAAGGAGGATCTTCGATGCTTCTCCCCAAGTCATGGCTGCCCCTCATCTTGCCAGGAGCGAAAGGGGAGAGGGAAGATCAGCTGCCTTCCTCTTCCTCTTCTGCCATACGGCGGAGGGAGGCAATGCCGATGGCGGTAGCGCATTCCTCGCAGAGGGGGGCTGGTTCGTAGCGGCGCTCATCGCCGCGGGTCCAGAGGTAGAGCCCCTCGCCTGCGGGGGGGCCGGGGATGAGCTGATCGCAGACATCGCAGCGGAGCTCAGGTTCTTCCCGGAGGAGCGGAGACGGCGGGGGGACGTCGTAGAAGGTGTAGATGGTGGGCGGGATGGACGTCTGGGCCATCAGGAGGTGGTTAATACATACAGAGGCGCTGCTGACAACCCCGCCTCCTCATCAGGTGTCGAGGCAACTTTCGGCCAGTATTTCAGCCACGTCGAGCTGGCGGACCTGCCCCTCAAGTTCCTGCTTCTTTAGGCCATCGGTGAGCATGGTCATGCAGAAGGGGCAAGCGGAGGCTATGGTTTTGGCCTGTGTGTGGATGAGCTGGAGGGTACGTTTGACATTGACCCGGTCCTTATTCTGCTCCTCCATCCACATCTGGGCGCCGCCGGCTCCGCAGCAGAGGCCCTTGTGTCGGTTCCAGTACTCGGGCTCGACTAGCTCAACACCGGGGATACGCTTGAGGATCTCCCGGGGAGAATCGTACACGTCATTGTAGCGTCCAAGGTAGCAGCTGTCGTGGTAAACGACCTTACCCTTGGCTCCCTTCTTTGGCTTGAGCTTTCCCTCGGCTAGCAATTCGAGGAGGAATTCCGTATGGTGGAGAACCTGGAATTTTGCCCCGAATTCTGGGTACTCGTTGAGGAGGGTGTTGAAGCAGTGGGGGCATGCGGTGATGATCTTGGTGATGCCGCCCTGTTCTTTGTAGCCGTTGAGCGTGGCGGCATTTTGCTCTGCCAATGTAAGGAAGAGGAACTCGTTGCCTGCGCGGCGAGCCGGGTCACCTGTGCAAGTTTCCTCTTCACCGAGGATCGCGAAGTCGACCTTGGCTTGCTGAAGGAGCTGAGCAGTGGCTCGGGCAATCTTTTTGGCACGGTCGTCGTAACTGGCGGCGCAACCTACCCAATAGAGCACTGGGGCAGTGGGGTTCTCTGCCATGGTTTTGATGCCTAGTCCCTCGGTCCAGGTGCCGCGATCAACGCGGGCAAGGTTCCATGGGTTCCCGTTGGTTTCCATACCGCTGAAGGGGCGCTGGAGCTCAGCAGGAAACTCGCCTTTGATGGTCACCAGGTTTCGTCGCATCGATACGATCTTATCGACGTAGCTGATCATGACGGGACACTGCTCCTCGCAGGCACGGCAGGTGGTGCAGCCCCAGAGCACATCCGGGTGGATGACATTGCCCACTAGGTCGATGGGGGTGTACGTCGGCTCCGCGGCGGGGAGCTCCATACCAGCCTGCGCAGCTTCGGCAGCCCGCTCTGCCCGGAGTTTGGCTCCAATGGGGCTTTCGTTTTCTACTGCGCCCACGTATCGCCGAATCAACTCGTCCTCCCGCTCGTAGAGGTGGTTGCGTAGGTTGAGCGTGAACTGTTTGGGGCTCAGCAGCTTTCCCGTACGGTGGGCAGGGCAGTTGTCACTGCAGCGGCCGCACTCGGTACATGTGTAAAAATCAAGGATGGATTTCCAGGAGAAATGCTCGATGCGGGCAGCCCCCACCGGGTCTTCTAGGATATCTTCTTTGCTTGTGGCCGCCTCGACCATTTCCATCAGCTTCTCGGTGCTAGGCGCCAGCGTGGGCAGCTTCCCCGGGGGATCAAGGTTGCGGAGGAATACGTTGGGGATCGAGGTGATGATATGAAAATGCTTGGAGTACGGGAGGATGTTGAGGAAGACCAACACCAGGGTAGAGTGGGTCCAGAACCCGGCGTGGGCGACGACCGCCAGGAGTCCATGAGGGAGGCCACCGATGGCGAGGGCGATTGTGGACGCGAGCGGCGCAGTGGGGGTGAACTTCACGCCACCCTCCGTTGCTGGCCCTAGCGGAGCAATGATGTCGGAAACCGTGGCGCAGATGCCAGTGTAGCGGCCCACCCTACTGCTGCATCCGAGTTCTCCCCAGCGCCCATGGAGGGCCAGCATCGCCCCATTGTAGAAAAAATCGGAGATCATCATCGTGAGGATGATGCCGAGGATGATCATACCCTCGGTGCTTAGGGTCATCCGCTTCGCTTTCCGTGTGGCGCGCAAGTAGAGAAAGTAGCTTGCCCCCCCGATCACCAGTACTGCCACCAACTCCCGAGCGAGGTCGTAGAGATGCCCGAGCAGGGTTAGGGGCCCCACAAAGATGAAGTTGAAGGGCGCCCAAAAACCCCGCCCCCACAAGATAAGGGTATTGAGGAGTAGTACCAGGAAGCCTGCAAAGATCAGGTGATGTGCCAAGCCTGCAGCCCGGTAGTAATGCATCTTCTTCTGACCAAAGGCGTATTCGATCACTCCCTTGATTCGCTCGGGGATGCGATCCAACCGGCTCGCCGGGGTTCCGATGCTCATCAGATCCCAGCGACGGACGGCGCTGTATAGGAAGGTGGCGTGCAGGCCCAGCACCAGGGCCAGCATGACGGCTGGGTTCATGTTCGACGACGTCTCCTGGACACCGCGTTTAGAGTCCGTCGCTGCAGGGCGTCAACACCCCCCCGTGGCGGCACTTCCGCAGGAGGCAACGGCGTTGCCGCAGGGGCATCGACGGAAGCGAGGCGCCTCGCTAGGCTCTGGTCCCTCCATGCCTCGCGGGCGGGTTTCCTCCCTGTTCGTCCTGTTCGCTTCGGGTGCTGTCGGGTTTCTCCCGCTCCTAGGGGGGCCGGGATACGAGAACTCGCTGGCGGCAGGTTTCCTGATACCGCCGGTGGCAGCGATCTCCACGGCGATCCATTGTGCCCGAGCCCGGCCTGAGCCCTTGGCAGCCCTGGCATGGGGGGCTACCCAGGGGGTCTGGCTGGGGGCGCTTTGGCTGTTGATCTCGCTGCTGCATGGGGTCCGGGTCGGTTTTTGCTCTCTCCCCCAGGGGCTCCTCCTCTTCGTTCTGGGCCCTTGGTGTGGTGCTCTGGTCGGTGGTGGTTGGGGGGCCCTCGCTGGCAGTATCGCTGGTCGCTGGGTGACCCCCTGGCGGCGAGACGTGCTGGCGGTGGTGTTGGCGCTGGCTGGCCCTGCGGCTAGCGCTCTGGCGAGCGGTCTGCGCTTCTTCACTTCCCCTATGGTGTTTGCCTTCGATCCATTCGTCGGCTTCTTCTCGGGAACCCTTTACGATACGGTCATCGATGGTTCCGAGCGCCTCTTCAGCTATCGCCTTGGTACCCTGGCCTCTTGGGGAGCTGCGGTCGGGGTCGCTACTCACCTCGGTTCTTGGCGTTGGCGTGGCTGGTCGTCGGCGCTCCCCCTGATTTCGCTGACCCTCAGTCTCATCATCACTGCTCGGGGGCCCTCCTTCGGGCACTACCAGACAGAAGCCACCATTCGCGAGGCCCTCGGAGGCGTCCGCAAGGGAGAATTCTGCGAGGTGGTCCATCCAGCGACGATGCGACCCCAGGAGGCTGACCTCTTTCTGCGGGATTGTGAGCAGCAGCTTGCCGCCGTATCCAGTTTTCTTGGCCTGGAGCGCTGTCCTGTCACCGCTTTCCTCTTTATGGATGCTTCTCAGAAACGAAGGCTGATGGGGGCCTCCGACACCTACGTTGCCAAGCCCTGGCGTCGTGAAGTCTACGTGCAGGCCTCTGGTTATCCACATCCTGTCCTCGGCCACGAGCTGGCTCATGTGGTTGCGGGACAGGCTGCTCGGGGACCTTTCAAAGTAGCCGGCTCCCTAGGAGGTATCATTCCCGATCCAGGATTGGTGGAGGGTATCGCAGTGGCTGCTGCCCCCGAGGAGGACGAGCTCTCTCCGGAAAGTTGGTCTCGGGCCATGCTCGAACTTGGTTTGCTCCCACCTCTCTCCTCGATCTTTTCTTTCCGCTTCTATGGGCATCATGCAGAGCGGGCCTACACCGTCGCGGGGGCCTTTGTGGCCTGGGTACGCCTCCTGTATGGTCCAGAAGCGCTTCGGCGTTGGTATGGAGGTGAATCACTCTCCACCATTACCGGGCGCTCTTGGGCCCTTCTAGAGGAAGATTTCCGCTCCTATCTCCAGAGCCTTCCGCTCCCCCCTGAGGCTCTCGCCGTTGCCCGGGCCCGCTTCGACCGCCCCTCTGTCTTCCAGAGACGCTGCCCCCACGAGGTCGATGCCTACAAGCGCAATGCCTTGGATCTCCTGGCCTCTGGGGATATCCAAGGTGCCCTCCGTAGCCTTGATGCAGTGGCATTCTTTGCCCCCCAAGATCCCGGCGCTGCTCTTCTCCGGGCCACCTGCCTTGAGCGCTCTGGAAATCTGGAGGCTTCCAGTACGCTACTCCATGCCTTGCTGAAGGAGCCGGGTCTTGCCCCGACGTTCGCGGAGCGAGTCGAGGAGCGACTGGGGGATCTTGCGCTGCAGCGGGGCGCTTGGGACGAGGCTGCTAGGCGCTACGGGGCATTGCTTGGCCGGGTGCTTGACGAGGATCAGCTACGGACCCTAGAAATCAAGCTGCTCGCGGTGCGCTCACCCCTAGCACGCCCCGCGGTGCAGGCGCTGCTCGTGGGCACTCCAGGGCACCCTCCGGAGCTTGCCCTGGCCACGGAGGAGCTTGCTCGCTGGGCTGAGCGCTCTCCAGAGGATGGAACGCCCCTCTATCTACTTGGGCGCAATGCTCTGGCACGCGGTTACCCAGAGCGCGCAGCAATGCAGCTCGATCTGGCTCTGAATCGAACCTTCCCGCATCCTCGAATCGCCAGGGAAGCAGCACGTCAACGGGTTCTTGCTGGGTGTGTGCTCCAGGACCCGGAGGGGATTGCTCGTGGGCTCTCTGCCTGGGAAGTTGTCGGCTCTCCTCCGGGACATCGGGGAGATCTTCTCCGGGCATTGGCAGCTCGTTGCAGGGCGGCCACCCGACGAGATTGATCCCTCATAGGCCTACATCAGGATGCGTTGGTGCCCTCTATCATCCATTGTCTTACTTATAATATGGTGGGAGGCGCTGCTGTGCTTGCTGTAGAGAAGGGGTTTCTCGTATCTTATGGGGTGTTTACCTGAGGCCTCTTCTCAGATCTGAGGGTTTTTCATGCTGTCCTGTTCTACCCCGTTTTGCCAGGTTCTCGCTTTTCCGCTGGTGACTCCCGCCGTTGTTGCCCAGAAG
>JANWXX010000359.1 GCA_025057345.1 Polyangiaceae bacterium
GACCTGGGATAAGCTTCGTCCGTGCGAGCGCGCGATGTGTTGGGGCCGGGTGGGCCCCTCCAGAGGATGCTCCCGAATTATGAACCCCGGGAGGCGCAGCTTGTCATGGCGGACGCGGTGGAGCACGCGCTTCGTGGGGAGCGGAAGCTGATCTGCGAGGCTGGCACCGGGACTGGCAAGACCATGGCCTATCTGGTGCCAGCATTGCTCAGTGGCCGCAGGGTAGTGGTATCCACAGCCACTAAGGCACTGCAAGAGCAGATTTTCACCAAGGATCTCCCCCTACTCTCGCGGCTAGGGCTTCAGGTGCCGACGGCGTTGCTCAAGGGGATGGGGAACTACCTATGTCTGCGGAGGTTTGCCCAGCTCCGGGTGGAGCTGGAGAGCGCTAGCGACGAGAGGATCCAGCAAATCTTCGAAGTAACACAGGCGGTGAAGCAGTGGCTAGCGGAGGAGGATCACGAGGGCGATCTGTCATTCCTTCCCGGGGTGTCAGAGCGTGACCCGATCCGGTTGGAGATCGCTGCTTCGAGTGAAGCAAGGGTGGGACCAGGGTGCGTCTACTACGACCGGTGCTTCGTGACCCGAAACCGACTTCGGGCTGAGGCCGCCCAGCTCCTGATCGTCAACCACCACCTGTTCTTTGCGGACCTTGCGCTGCGGAGGGGCAACGCAGGTGGGATCCTCCCCGATTACGATGCAGTCATTTTCGATGAGGCTCACCAGCTTGAGGAGATTGCCACCGAATTTTTTGGGTTCAGGGTTTCTACTGCCCGGATGGAAACGCTGCTGCGGGATGCTTCTCGTTCCTTTGAGGCAGCTAGGGTGGATCGCAGACCCATCGAGGTACTCAGGACGGTATCAGCACACTTCTTTGAGGCGGTTTCGGTGGTGCTAGGGTCAGGGCCTGGGCGCATCCCGATTGACCCCAGACGTTGGACTCGGGATCACCTTGCTGCCTACCACCGGCTGGATACTGCACTGGAAGCCCTAGCGCTGGCCGCAGAGCAGGAGCACGAAGAACTTCAGGGGATAAGTCGCCGAGTGACCTCCCTCCGCAACGATCTCACGACGGTGATGGAGGGGGCTTGCGGTCAAGTGCTCTGGGGTGAGGTGGGGCCTCGATCCGTGGTGCTAGCGGCGTCGCCGGTTCAAGTGACCCCGGTGCTCCAGGCGCGCCTCTTCAGCTGGGTGGGGTCGGTGATCTTCACCAGTGCTACCCTGGTGACCCGGGGTGGCTTCGCCTACATGCGCGAGCGCCTAGGGCTCACCGACGAACTTGGTCCCGTCGACGAGCTCTGCCTCCCTTCTTCCTTCGACTACCCTCGCTGCGCCCTGCTCTACGTGGCCTCTTCCCTGCCAGAGCCCCAGGATCCAAGGTTCCTCCAGGCTGCTGCCGACCATGTGGCGGAGCTGCTACGGCTCTCTGGCGGCGGCGCCTTCGTGCTCTGTACCTCCATGCGTGCGATGCAGGCGATGCACGGACGCCTAGCCTCCGAAGGGCTAGACCTCATGCTTCAGGGGGAGGCGCCGAAGACCTCTCTACTGGAGCGCTTTCGTGTCTCGGGTCACGCGGTGCTGGTGGCCACCATGAGCTTTTGGGAGGGCGTCGATGTGCCGGGAGATGCACTCCGGTTGGTGATCCTGGATAAGATCCCCTTCCCGGTGCCCACCGACCCGCTGGTTGCTGCTCGTAGTGCTGCCATCCAGGAGGCGGGTGGTGACCCGTTTCTGGACTACCACGTGCCGTCTGCCGCCATCGCACTCAAGCAAGGGTTTGGTCGGCTAATCCGCTCCGCCTCCGATCGGGGGGTAGTAGCGGTGCTGGATCGCCGCCTTGTCGCTCGCTGCTATGGCTCTCAGCTCCTTGGGGCGCTGCCCCCTGCCCGAGTCACCGAGTGGGTTGAGGATGTCGCCGATTTCTTCGCCAACGAGGGAGGCATCTGATGCTCCTGCAACGTGGACAGAGAGCACTGCATCGTGTTCCACGCTGTCTTACTCTATGCTTCCCGCGGGGGTGTGGCTGCGCTAGTCGTATCCGCAGAAAAGGAGCTGACCATGACCGAGATTTCTGCAGTTTTCGCCCGTGAGATTCTGGATTCTCGGGGCAATCCGACCGTGGAGGTCGAGGTGCAGACTACCAGCGGCTTTGGCCGGGCGGCGGTTCCCTCCGGGGCGAGTACTGGAGAGCATGAGGCACTAGAGCTACGCGACGGTGACAAGAAGCGTTTTCTCGGGAAGGGTGTGCTCACGGCCGTCAAGAACGTACAGCAGACCCTGGGGCCAGCGATCCTGGGGATGGACGCATTGGACCAGTCTGCTGTCGACCGTGTGCTGCTGGAAGCAGATGGCACGGAGAACAAGGGGAAGCTTGGAGCCAATGCCATCCTTGGGGTGAGCATGGCGGTGGCACGGGCAGCAGCGGATTCGTTGAGCCTCCCACTGTGGCGCTACCTGGGAGGTCTCCAGGCTCGAGTGCTGCCGGTGCCCATGATGAACATCATCAATGGGGGGGCCCATGCCGACAGCGGTCTGGAAGTCCAGGAATTTATGATTGTCCCCTATGGGCTCTCCTCTTTCGACGAGGCGCTCCGGGCTGGTGCAGAGATCTTCCATACACTCAAGGCCCAGCTCAAGAAGGATGGCCACAGCACCAGCGTCGGTGACGAGGGCGGCTTCGCACCCCGGCTGGCGACCAATGAGGAGGCGCTTACCCGCATTGTGGCGGCCATTGAGGCTGCAGGCTACAAGCCGGGGGAGCAGGTCGGCTTGGCTCTCGACCCGGCCGCCAATGAGTTCTATAACGGCGAGACTGGTCGCTACACCTGGAACAAAACCCCTCGCACCCGGGAGGAGATGGTGGAGCTCTACGCTGGGCTTTGTGCCAAGTTCCCCCTGGTTTCCATTGAGGATGGCCTCGCGGAGGACGACTGGGTTGGCTGGAAGCTTATGACCGAGAAGCTAGGGAAGCAGATCCAGATTGTCGGCGACGACCTCTTTGTCACCAACCCGAAGCGTCTCCGCCGAGGCATCGAGGAGGGAGTCGCCAACGCCATTCTGATCAAGCTCAATCAGATCGGCTCCGTCTCCGAAACTTTGGATACTATCCGGCTTGGCACGCTCCACGGCTATCGCTCCATCATCAGCCACCGATCCGGCGAAACCGAGGATGCTTTCATTGCTGATTTGGCAGTGGGCACCAATGCAGGCCAGATCAAGACCGGTAGTCTCAGCCGCTCGGACCGGATCGCCAAGTACAATCAGCTCCTCCGTATCAGCTACGAGCTTGGGTCTGGTCAGGTCTATGGCGGTCGCGCTTCTCTCCGGCTGAGCTGATCGTTGCGGCGCGGGTTCCTGATGGTAGTGATGGGGATGCTCGGGGGGTGCTCCCGTCCGTCTGCCCCCGAGGATGCTCGTACGGTCTATGACCTGCGCTGTGCTCCGTGCCATGGCGCCTCCGGTCGAGGAGATGGCCCTGCCGCCTCACACCTCCTGCCAACCCCCCGCGATCTCAGTGATCCAGATTGGCAGGACCACACGGAGGATGCCTATCTGCGCAAGATCATCCTCAATGGTGGTCTAGGGGTCGGGCGGAGCACGCGCATGCCGGGGAACCCTGATCTCGCCGAGCGTCCCGAGGTGCTTCACGGATTGGTGCAGGTGATCCGGGGGTTCCGGCGTCCTTGAACGCATCCTATGCTGCCCGGGGTGCTTTTTTTGCATGTTGCACCCCGAGAGAGCACACTTCTTCGTTCGTAGAAGGGACGAAGGCTACGGCATAGAGCTTGGTAGGGGACCGGCCATGACCGAACCTTCCATCTCCCGGATCATCCACCTTGTGGCCGTGGATACCTCAGCCCTTGCTGATCGAGTGCTTGATCAGGCTGTCGCCCTCACCTCCAAGACCGCCGGTGCCCAGCTCCACGTTGTTCATGTGGTGGACACGATTCCTATCGCAGCGGCGACAGTGGGTGGGTCTCCCTTCGGCATTCCCAGCGCTACGGTGATGCTCAAGGCAGGACGTGAGCACCTGGAGCGGCTTCAGTACAGGGCCGAGCAGCAAGGGGTTCCAGCGACAGGCCACTTGATCGTGGGGAACCCTCGGACCGTGATCCTCCAGCTATCCAGTGACCTCGGGGCCGATCTGCTGATCATCGGTACTCATGACCCGGGGAAGCTAGAGCGGCTGCTGCTGGGCTCCATTGCCGAGATACTGGTGCGTAAGGCTCCCTGCCCGGTGTTGGTGGTACGGCCCAAGCGCCAGCAGCATCCAGAGGTTCCGGAGATCTTGCCTCCCTGCCCCGACTGTGTTGTCGTGCAGAGGGCCAGCAACGGGGAGAAGCTTTGGTGTGAGCGTCATGTAGAGCGTCACCCCCGAGCTCATCGTTACTACGAATATCCTGAGGGGTTTGGGATAGGGTCTTCGACCTTCCGTCAAGAGTAACCTTGCTTTGGATCGAGCGCGGCGTTGGTGGAGCAGTACTGCCCATCCCAACACTAGCCCAGCGAAGGCACCAGGTGGCTTGGGTGACCTAGCAGCGCTCCAGCTGCAGCTTCCACCCTCCAGAGACCAAGCTTCCTTGTTGGCTGCATTCGGTAGGCCTCCTGCGCCACCTGCGCCACCGGCCCCTCCCATCTCTCCTGTCATCTTGTGGCCTGCAGCGCCCCCCTGACCTGCAAGATGGCCGCCTGCTTTCCCTGCGCTGCTACCTCCCTGGCCGCCTGTCACGCTGCTACCCGCTTGATGGACGGTGCCGTCATCAGAGAAAGCGCTGAGCGTCAGGCGGGTGTAGGGGCAATTTCTGTGGACCAGGACTGCATAGTAGGTTGCCTCTGGATCCAGAGTGTACTCGGTGCCCTCGCCGATCTCGAATGAGCCTGAAGGAGCGGAGAAGCCATCGTAGACAAAGTCGTACTTGTTCACCTTGGGAAAGCCTTCCAAGGATGTCTTGAACGAAACCGCTTTGCCTTTGCGTACGTAGAGGGACCAATCGAGGTTGCCGGTCCCGAAGAGCTTGTCTAGCTCGATCTCGAAGGTAATGCGTTTGGCTCCTGGCTCGGGCTGGTAGCTGAAATGAAAGGGTGAGGAGAGTTCGATGAAATCCTTGAGCTGATTGCAACTGGCTCCGAAGAACTGTCCGAGGAGTTCCAATCCAAATTGACCCATCTCCCGCGCTTCCTTGTTGAGGGAGAGGATGCGTCCGCAGTCAAGGAGACCTCGGGCATCCAGGTAGCTTCGGATGGTGGAGAGTTGCTCTGCGGAGATCGTTCCGGAGGTGACCATCTCTTGCCCGACTGCGAGGACATTGTCAGCAA